>CALRVN010000038.1:0-15682 GCA_943371625.1 Hyphomicrobium sp. CS1GBMeth3 | reverse complement strand
CGCGTACCACCAGCGAGGCCTACGACGTCCTGGGCGTCAACGCCGAGGTGAGCGACGGCGTGCTCAAGAAGATCGTCGATGCCCTGCGCATGAGCTGGCACCCCGATCATGCGCGTGACGACAGCGACCGCGAGTTGCGCGAAGACCGCATCCGCCAGATCAACATTGCCTGGGATCTGATCAACGGCAAACGCGAAGCCGCCTGACGTCCGGTGCAACAACGATCGGATCGCGCCGCTTTCCGCCGCGACTAAAGTTGTCATCCCGGCACTTGTTGCCGGGATCCATCTCTCGACTGGAACCTGATTTCGCAGATGGCTGGATCCCGGGGACAAGCCCCGGGATGGCAAGCGTGGTTGCCGCTCGTGTCGCTAGAAAATCAGCCGTAAGCGCGGGCCTGCATCTGTGCCTGCTGCGTATCGAGCTGCGGGGCGACCTCGGCTGCATTCGCGACCTTGCGCGACCGGCCATCGAAGCTGGCGCCCTGCTCCACGCTCAGCATCTGCGCGTGGATGTCGCCGTCGACCTGCGCGGTCGGATGCAGCGTCACGCTGGCTCCGAGAATGGCGCCGTGCACGCGCCCATGGACGCGCACGATATCGGCGGCGATCGAGCCATTGACGATAGCGTCCTCGCCGACAATCAGTTCGTTGCAGTGCAGGTCGGCGGTGATGATGCCGTTGACGCGCAGTGTGCCTCTGCAGCGGACGATTATGCCCTGGCCCTCGATCGACATTTCCTGGCCAATCACCGACGTCCCGTCCGGTCGTGTGACGCTGCCGGGGGAGGGGAGTGCCGCGACCTCTGAAGGAACGACGGTTAGCGTCTTCTGCTCGGGCTTACGCTGAAACACCATGACAATCTCCTCGGCCTATGATCCACCTTCAGAAAGCCGCGCTGGCGTGGTGGAATTATGGTGAATCGCCACGCAAGTGACCTCCCGTGCGCTATTCGCATGTCACAGTGCCGGCGCATGCAATTCACGCTGGCATTCGCGGCGCACAACGCGCCCTTGTCTTCGTCCCGTGTGCGCTCGTTCTCTTCGGGCATTCCGCCATGACCCACGTGCACGAGTTTCGTTTCGACGAGCGCCAGCGCATGGTCGACGAGATCGTCGCGCTTGCACGCGCCGTCCCCGACGCGGGTGACATCGAGCTCGACCCGCGCGTGCTCGATGCTATGCGCCGCGTGCCGCGCCACGAGTTCGTCCCGCCCGAGCAGCGCCAGGCCGCATATCGCAATCGCCCGCTTCCCATCGGCGACGGGCAGACGATTTCCCAGCCCTACATCGTCGCGCTTATGACCCACCTTTTGCGCCTCGATCCGCGTGACAAAGTGCTCGAGATCGGCACCGGCTGCGGCTATCAGGCGGCGGTGCTCGCCGAGGTCGCCGGTGAGGTCTATTCGATCGAGATCGTCGAAGCTCTCGCGCGCGCCGCGGCGGACGCTTTGCAGCGCGTAGGCGCTCGCGTGACGACGCGCATCGGCGACGGCTACAAGGGCTGGCCCGAGGAGGGCCCCTTCGACGCCATCATCGTCACGGCCGCGCCCGATCACATTCCGCCGGCCCTGATCGAGCAACTGAAGCCGGGAGGTCGCCTCGTCATACCCGTCGGAGCGCAAAATCAGTCGCTGACTGTCGTGACCAAAAAAGCCGACGGCACGACTTTCCACGACGACATCATCCCCGTGCGCTTCGTCCCCCTCACCCGCGACGACGGCTAACTCGACTGTCATCCCGGAAGCCGCGAGCGTAGCGAGCGGCTATCCGGGAACCAGCGTTAAGCTTGGCGGAGCCACGATATATTTGGCGCTGCGCACATCTCTCCTGGATCCCGGGTCGCGCTCGGCTGGCGCCTTGCTTGCCCGGGATGACAGAGGTCGCTACTTCCACTTCCACGTCAGGCCGGTCTGCTTGTAGTCGAACGCCCGCTCCGGCGCGTGCTCATCGCTCATGTCGATCTCGTTGCCGCGCTCGTCGTAGAGCACGACCGTTCCCTCGATATTGAGCTTCTTCTTGCCGATCTCGCACTCGTAGGGCACCGACAGCGCACCGACCAGTTCGCTCCAGTGGCCGCCGAAGCGTGCCCCGACGCAAATCACCTTGTCGGCCGCCAATCCCTGCGCTTTCAGCTCCGCGCTGATCTCGCCGATGAGCTTCCCGTCGTCCTTCAGCTGCTCCATCACCTCGTCGAGCGTGATGCTGCCCTCCGCCCAAGCCGCGCCTGCGCCAAGCAGCGCGAATGCGCCGATGCTCAATGCCGTCCGCAGCGTGCGCCAAGTGCCGTGCATCGTTCGCTCCCGAATGAAGTCCTGCGCGTGAGCCTATCACGATGTCACGCATCGCGGAGCCGGCTTCACGCAGGGGAGGCGCACTGCAAAAACAAAAGGCCCCGTCTTGCGGCGGGGCCTCGAAATCAAAGCTGCAGCCTAGTTCAAGCGACCGACGAGTTGATCCAGTCCTCGAGCTTCTTCTTTTGCACCAGCGCGCCGGTATGCTGCGCTGCCGGCTTGCCGTCCTTGAATAGGATCAGCGTCGGCATGGCACGGATGCCATACTGGCCGGTGACGCCCGGGTTCTGGTCAACGTCGAGCTTCACGACCTTGACCTTGCCCTGCATCTCCTTGGCGACCTGCTCGAGCGCCGGAGCCATGGCCTTGCAGGGGCCGCACCACTCCGCAAAAAAGTCCACGAGAACCGGTTCCGTGGACTTGAGCACCTCCTGCTCGAAGGTCTTGTCGGACACTGCGTCTGCCATATTTTGTTCTCCTTACGAGGCGACCTCCCGGCGGCGAGCGCCGGCGCCTCTTCGCCGTCGAAGTTAGGAATGCCCCCCGCGAGCGTCAAGATGACTTAAGTCAAGTTCCCATAGGCGGGCGGCATAGCTGTCAAGCAGGGCATCGGGGACTGGCATGATCCGCGGACCGTCCGTCCAGAGCAGAGCCGCCCGGATCGGCCGCCCTGCATAAATTTCACGCAGCGCCAGACGATAAGCCGCGAGCTGGAACAGATATGCTCCTGCAACCTGTTCCACCTTCGCCGGCGGCGGCCGGTTGGTCTTGTAATCCACAATGAGCACTTCGCTGCCGAGGTCGACCAGCCGGTCGAGCTGTCCCATCAGCTTCAGCGGCGGTCCCTTGCCGTGCGGATTGGGGATGAGCGCGACGATCGGCACCTCGGCGCGGCTCTTCGGCCCGAACAGCTCCGCGAACTCCGGCGCGGTGAGGATCGCCAGCGTCTCCTTGGCGATCGAGTTTCGCGCCTTCGTGGTCAGCGCGCTGCCGCGCGCTGAGAGAAAACCCGTGGCCGCTTTCTCCCATCCCGACTGCGGCAGCGTCGGTAGGTACTGCAGCACCGCGTGGGTCAGCGTGCCGCGCAGGAACCGGCTGTCGGCCGACTGCGCCGCGGGCGGCAACGACGCCGGCTCGTCGGTCTCAGGTCGCGTCCGCGCCGCCACCTCGATGATCGGCTCGCCTTCGGCGTCGGGCGCATAGGCTTCGAGGCGCGACGGCGCCAGCGGGATCGAGAGCGTCGCCTCGCGCGGGGCTGTGCTCTTCGCCCACGGCGGCAGCTCTACGCGCGCCGCCTCCTGCCTGTGCGACGACTCGCGCGGCTTTGCCGCCGTCGACTGCGGCTCGACGCGGCGGCGCACCGTGACGCCGAGTGCGTCCTGCGCCTCCTCGAGATCACCGGCGAGGCCGGCCAATATGTGGTCGTACCAGCAGCCCTGCGTCCGCCCCTTCTTGCTCTCGAAGCCCGCGACGTAAAGCCGGTCTCGCGCGCGCGTCATGGCGACATAGAGCAGCCGGTTGCGCTCCTCCGTCTCGCGCTGGGTTCGCGCCGCGCGCGCCGTCGAAATGGCAGAATGTCCGCTCGTCCCCTTGACGCTCCACACGAAGGGCTTGCCCTCGGCGCCTTCCGGCAGCGTCAGGCTCTCGATTTCGAGCAGCGAGGTGACCGCCCCGCCCGTCGCCGTCGAACAGGTATCCGGAAGAAACACGATCGGCGCTTCCAAACCCTTCGCGCCGTGCACGGTCATCACGCGAACCTCATCGCGCCCGTGCTCCATGTCGCGCTTCACCTCGCGGTCGGTCTCGCGCAGGAACGTGAGAAATCCAGTGAGCGACGGCGCCTCGGCGTCGTCGTAACTCAGCGCCAGATTGAGAAACTCGTCGATCGGATCGGCCGATTCCGCGCCGAGCCGCGACAGCAGCTTTGCGCGCCCGCCTTCGCGATCGAGAATGTTCGCGAAGAACTCGAACGGTGGCACGAAATCCGCACGCGAGCGCCAGCGCTTCAGCGTCTCCAGCGCCGCGCCGAAGCGGGCGTTGTCGTCCTTGTGCGCGATCAGCGCCTTCCACAGCGTGCCCCCACGCCCCGGCGCTATGGCGAGAAGATCGTCGTCGTCAAAGCCGATCAGCGGGCTCTTCAAAACCTCCGCCAGCGCAAGGTCGTCCTCCGGCAACGTCAGGAAATCGCCGAGCGACATCAGATCCTCGACGGCGATTTGGTCGGAGAGCCGCAGCCGATCGGCACCGGCCACCTGAATGCCCCGCGCCTTGAGCGCCGCCACCATCGGCCCCGCGAACGGCCGCCGCTTGCGCACCAGGATGATGATGTCGCCCGCGCGTATCGGCCGGCCTTCCGAAGCCAGCACCTCGCCCTTGTCGAGCCAGTGACGGATCGTCGTCGCGATGCGCTCCGCCAGCCGCTCGGCCGGCACACGCCCCGTCGCTTCATCCAGTGGCGACCACGGATCGGTGTCGCCATCGTCCTCCGGCAGCTCCGTCGGCCAAACCTCGACCACGCCGCCATGCCCGAGCCGATGCACGGCATGGCGCACGATCGCGCCTTCGGTGGTAAGCCCCGGCGTGCGCACATGGTCGGCGAACACGCGGTCCACCGCGTGCAGCACCGGCGACACGGTGCGGAACGACAGATCGAGCGGCACGCGCCGCCACGTATTGTCGCCGCTCATCTCGGCAAACCGGCGCCCCATCTCCGCGAACTTGTGCGGCGCCGCGCCCTGGAACGAATAGATCGACTGCTTCTCGTCGCCCACCGCGAACAGCGTCCGCTTGACGTCGTGCTGCCCGCTGCCGGTGAAGAATTCCCGCGCCAGCGCCTCGACGATCTGCCACTGGTCGGGGCTCGTGTCCTGCGCCTCGTCGACCAGGATGTGATCGATGCCGCGGTCCAGCTTGAACATCACCCAGCCCGCGAGATCCTGCCCTCCGAGCAGGTACACGCTGCGCATGATGAGGTCTTCGTAGTCGAGCGCAGCACGGCGCTGCTTGGCAAGCGTATAGCGCTGCAGCACCGCGCCCGCGAGCCGATGCAACGCGATCGTCGCCGTGATCGCGCGCACGCCGCGCCGCTCTTCGACATAACCCACGACGATCCGCTGCGCCATATCGAGCATGTCGCGCAGATCGGGGAACGAGTCCGCCACGCCCTTAGTGAGCAGGCGTGCACGCGGCTTCCCTTCGGTGCAGAAGAATTTCTCCAGCGCTGCAGCCCTGGCCGCGCTCGACGGCGCCTTCAGAGCCGTCACGACGTGCTGTGCCGCCTTCTGGTCGCTGGCGGAGCCGCCCGTCAGCGCATCGCGCAGCCTCGCCAGTTCCACGTCGCTGACGACATCCGCCATGTCGCTCTCGATATCGTCGGCGGTGACGCCGTCGCGTACCCTGAAGCTGCTGCGGAAGGCGCGTTCCAGGCCCGCGAGCGCATCATTCTCGTCGTCTCCGAAGTCGATCCGCAGCGCACTGTCGAGCCAGCGGCGCGCAGCCAGCGCGGTACGCAGAACCTCGTCGAACCGCTCCTCGGCGGCGTAGGGGATGACCGCTTCCAGCGCCTTCTGCTGCAACGCTGAGGAGCCGTCGGTTGCTTCCAGCAACGTCCCGTCGATGGCCTCGCGCAGGATTTTCATCGACGTGACGTCGTCGAGCACCGTGAAGCCGGGTGCCACGCCCGCTTCCAGCGGGAACCGCTGCAGCAGCCGCTCGCAGAACGAATGGATCGTCTGCACCTTGAGGCCGCCTGGCGTCTCGATCGCCACCGCGAACAGTGTCCGTGCAAGCTGCGTCTCGCCGTCGAGCGGCGGCCGGTCGCACAGATCGGCGATCTGCCGCGAGAGCTCGGGCTCCTCCATCGTCACCCATTTGGCGAGCGTGTCGAATACGCGCTTGGCCATCTCCGCCGCGGCCGCCTTCGTGTAGGTGAGGCAGAGTATCCGCTCGGGCTTCGTGCCCGCCAGCATCAGCCGCAGCACGCGCTGCGTCAGCACATGCGTCTTGCCCGTGCCCGCGTTGGCGCTCACCCACACCGACGCCGTCGGATCGGCGGCGTCACGTTGGGCGCGCTTGGTGCGGTCGAGGTCGCTCTCCTGGCGGTGCACGCTCATACGATGTTGACCCCGTCCTCGCTCGGCACCGACCACTCCGCGACCCGAGCGAGATGCGCGTATTCGTCGTAGTCATAATCGAACCGCGCGCGCCGCAACGCCTTGTACGGCGTGGCCTCGTCATCGAAGCGCGCGATCAGCTTCGTCAGATTGTCGAGCGCCTGCGCCGCCAGCTGTGCAACGTCCCCAGCGGATACAAGACGATCCTCCCCCGGCGGCTCGGCGCCCGTTGCACGCACGTAGCGCAGTCCGATCACCGGCGCGGACTCGATACCCGTAAATCCCGGCGCGCCGAGCGCGATCGCCGCTTCGAGCGGCAGCTGTGGTTTCATCCCCGACGCGATCTGCTTGTCGTTCGGTACGCTGCCCGTCTTGTAGTCGGTGATCAGCATGCCCGCAGGCGTGATGTCGATGCGGTCGGCGCGTGCCCGCAGCGTAAACGGCCCCGCCGCCGCGGCGATGACCAATTCGCCCGTCAGCTCCGCCGCGATGCGAGTCACATCCGTGCGCCGCGCCGCCTCGGTGTCCGCGAACCAATCGGCAAAGCGATGGAACCGCGGCAGCCAGAACGCCGCCACGCGCGCATTCCCGATGTAGTCGGCCAGCACTTCGCGCGCGATGCCCATCAGTTCGCTGTTCGCGTCATCCGGCAGCTTGTCGGGAAACTTCGCCGCGAACCGGCTCATGATGTCGTGCACCACGTTGCCGCGCAGCGCCGCGTTCGGATCCTCGCCGAGCTCGGGAAGTCTCTCGAGCTTCAGGATATCGCGCGCAAAGATCCCGTACGGATTGGACAGCCACGTCTCGATCCGCGTCACGCTCAACTTGCGTGGACGCAGGGCCAGCGGCGGACGCGGCTCCGGCGCCGAAATGCGCTGGCGGCGTTCGGCATTGTCACGCGCGCGCGCCCATCCGAGCCACGGCCGGTCGGGCTGCAGGGAGTCCGCGACGCCGAAACCTGCGAGCAGCGCCTGCAGCCGCATCAGCCACCGCGACGGCACCGTCGGCACGCCGTCGATCTTCTCTGCGCGCGTCAGGTACACTTGGCTCGCGCCCAGCAGCGTCGTGAAATCGTGCGCCGCGTATCCGATCGTCTCCTCGGGCGACGGCAGGCCCAGTTCCGAACGCATCGGCCGGTTGAGCCATGGACCCGGGTCAGCAGCCTCCGGCCAGGTGCCGTCGTTGAGCGAGCCGAGCACGATCACGTCCGTCTGCTGCAGCCGCGCCTCGAACGGACCCCAGATCGACAGCCGCGGATGCACGGCAACGCGCGGGCGCACGTTCTGCCCCACGAGGAAGCTGCGGTAGAGGTCCGGATAGTCGGCCGCGCTAATCGCCAGCGCCGGTAATTGCGGATCGATCAGCCCGGCAAAGAAGCTCGAAGCCGCCGCACCGGCCTCGCCCTGCCACAGCGGCGAACTGTTGTCCTTCTTGTCGATCTCCGCTTCGGGCAGTGCGCACACCGCTTCGGCGACGGCGACGTGCGCCTTGGCAATGTCCTGCAGCGACTGCTCGCCACGCGCAGCGAACGCTTCGAGCAGCGGCTTGTAAGCCTCCTTCAGCCGCGCCACGAGCTCGTGCGCACCTTGCCAGTCCGCCGGCCACAACCGCTGCACCGCGCGACGGCGACGGTCCTTGTTCGTGTCCGCGCGTACGAGTGCGTCGGCAACGCCATCGATGCCCCGCCCGAGATAGACGTCGCGGAACGCCGCGATCTCCAGCGCCCGCGCAGCACGCCGCACGCCGAATGCATCGAGCCCGAGGCGCGTCAGCGGATGTTTCAGCAGCGCCATCACCGCTGGCGGCGTGAAGTTCTCCGCCGCGGCCGCAATGACGAGATCGAGGAACGTTCCCGGCGGCGTCTTTGCAAACGGCCGGCCGGCCGAGTCGTCGACGCGAATGCCCCACGCCTCCAGCCGCACGGCGACGCGCCGTGCCAGCAGGCGGTCCGGCGACACCAGCGCGGCCGTGCGTCCCGGTGTCTCCGCTGCCTCGCGTAGGATCAGCGCCACGACCTCGGCTTCGTCCTGCGCCGACGGCGCCTCGATGAGGCTGACGCCTTGCAGCGCGCCGCACACGTCGTCCGCTTCCACATCCTTGATATAGTTCTGCCAGAGCCCGGTCTTGCCGGACGGACGCATCGTCTCGGTGACGAGCACCTCGCGGCTGGCCTGCGCCTTCGCCAGCTCCGCACCCGGCAGCGTAGCCACATCGCGCCGCGAGATGCCGAGCGCGCCGAGAAGCTTGAAAAACCCGAACTGCGGATGCTCGGGATGCTCCGCCAGCACGTTCCAGCTTTCATCGTCGAGGTAGAGGTCGAGGCCCGGCAGCACGATGGCGCCCTGCGGCAACGCCGCGACCGCCCGCATCAATTCTACGGTCGCGGGCACCGAACCGGTCACGCCCGCGATGATCATCGGACCCGTCGGCGGCGCTTTCGTCAGCCGCTCCGCCTCGGTCAGGATCGCGCGGTTGCGCCGCGCTGCCGGCGAGAGCAGCTTCTTCTCCGACAGGTAGGCCGGCCAGAACGCCGTGATGATCTCGAGGAATTTCAGCGTGTCCTGCCAGTGCGCCGAATATTCGTCCGGCACCAGCGACGCCAAACCGTCGAGCGGCACGTTCTCCGTCTCGACCATATCCATGAGCCGTGCCAGTTCCGCGGCCAAATGCGCCGCTTGCGCCGGCGTATTGGCACCCGCCGCCACCGCATGGTCGGAAAGATGCGCCGCCTCGCCGCCGCCCTTGCGGATCGTCTCCGACCAACGCTGCACCAGCATCGTCAGCACCAGCCGCCGTTCGATCTCGCTCACCGCCGGCGGAAGATCGAGCGCGTCGCTGCCGAGCGTGCCGGGACTCGCGAGACCCGACAGCAGCGTCAGATCCTCTTCGCCCGCTGAGATCGGCCGGATCTGCGGCAAAGTCATCGCGCGCCCGCCGGACGCCGTAAGGAACGCCTCCTGCATCACGCGCGTCGCGCGCCGCGTTGGCAGCAGCAATGTGATGTCGGGAAGGCTGAGTGGGTCCGGCGCAGTGCCGCCGGTGAAAGGCAGATCGCCCTTCAGTATCGCCGCGGCGACCGCAGCCAGAAATGGACGCCCCGTCGGGACCGTGAACACGCGCGTGGTTGCAGCCCGGCCATCGCCGGGGCTCGCGGCAGCACTGTCAGGTGACGTCCTCACTCTCGATCCACCTTTCCGCCTCGATCAGGGCTTCCGGCGTTCCGACGTGCATCCAAAGTCCATCGAGGCGGACTCCGTACAGTCGTCCGCTGTCGATCGCGCCATCCCACAGCCGGTTGAGCGAATAGACGCCCTGCGGCGCGTCCTTGAACAGACGCGGATGCGCGATCGAGACCCCCGTAAATACGAATGGCACCATCTGCCGTTCGCCGCGCCGGCTGAGGCGCCCATCCTTGCCCATGGCAAAATCGCCTGACCCCTCATATCCGAGGCTCGTGGCCGCGGAGGCGAGCAGCATCAGGCTATCCATGGTGTCAGGGTCCCAAACCGAGAACAACCGTTCGAGGTTCGACCCGACGCCTTCGATCCACACCGAGTCGGAGTTGTGAATCAAGAACGGCTCGTCCCCGAGCAGTGGCAGCGCCTGGACAACACCACCACCCGTGTCGAGAAGCTCTTGCCGCTCATCGGAAATTTTGATTTCCGGCCGCTCGCGTTTCTTCACATGTGCTTCGAGCTTGTCGGCGCAGTAGTGCACGTTGACGACGGCGCGCCGGACCCCGGCCGCAGCGATGCGGTCGAGCACATGGTCGATCAGCGCCCGCTCTTTCAGCCGCACCATCGGCTTGGGGATGTCTTTCGTCAGCGGCAGCATGCGCTTGCCGTAGCCCCCGGCGAGCACCATCGCCGCCTCGGGGCGCCACTTCGATGAGGCGGTCATGCGTGGGCTCCGTTAAGAGGCGAGGGCGATTGTGCGCGCATCGGCCGGGAAGTGCCGGTCGTACCAGCGCTTGAGGCCTGCGAGCTGCGGATGGCCGAGGTCGCGGTCGAGATAGCGCCACAGGCGGGGGACGTGCTGCAGGTATTGCGGCCTGCCGTCGCGCTTTGCGAGGCGCGCGAAAATACCGACGATCTTGGTGTTCCGTTGCGCCCCGAGCGCGGCATAGGCGTAGGCGAATGCATCGCGGTCGAAGCTCCCGCGCGCGGCGCGGCCGGCGCAGTATTGGTTGAACAGATGCGCCTCGAGCTCCGGTGCCACGTCGACCCGCGCATCCTGTAGCAACGAGACGAGGTCGTACGCAGCTGGGCCGCGCATGGCATCCTGAAAGTCTATCACCCCGACCCGCGCAATCCCTTCCCGCTCCGGCAGCCAGAGAAGATTGGGCGAGTGGTAGTCCCGCAACACCCACGCCGCGGGCATCTCGGCGAGCTGCGTGAATACGTCGGACCAGAGATCCGTGAACTCCGCCTTGTCGTCGGCGTCGACGGATACGCCGCGCAGCGCCGGCCAATACCAGTCGACGATCAGCTCGCTCTCGATCGCCATCGCGGCGGTGTCGTAGCCGGATACCTGATGCGTGCCACCGCCGGCGACCGGCAACGCCTCGGGCGCCGGCGCCTGCGAAAGCGCAACGAGCGCGTCGGTCGCTGCCTCCCACATCGTCACCTGGTCTGTCGTGCCCGCCTGCACTTCGCTCCCGAAGACGCGGTCGCCGAGGTCGTCGAGCAAGAGAAAACCGTTGTCGAGATCCTGCGCGTGAATGTGCGGCACTGTGAGGCCCGCGGCCGCCAGCGCGTTCGCCACCGCGACAAACGGCCGGACATCCTCCGCGAGATGCGCCAGCCGGCTATACGGGAGCCCATTGCGGATCGGCGGGCCGTCCGGCTGCCGCGGCCAGTCCATCAGGATCGCGTTCGGTGCACCGTGACGCAGCAGCCGCCCGTAGCGCCGCACCGATGCATCGCCCTGCAGGTAGCGCAGCTCGCGATCGTGCCCGCTGCCGTTACCGTTCATGCCGCCGCCGCCACCACCGCCGATGACCTGGCGCATGGCGATGAAGCGGTCGAGGCGCGATGCCCAGTCGCCGTGCCCCGTCAGGGTCACACGCCGGCTCGCGCCCGCGCCCGCATCGTCAAGCCGAACTTCAAGACGGTTTTCCGGCAGCCGCCCTTCGGCGCGTTCCGGCCATTCGAGGAGCGCAATGCCGCTCCGTAGGGCGAGGTCGAGCCCCAGCTCCTCGATCTCATCCGCCGCGCCGAGCCGGTAGAGGTCGAAATGCGCCACCGCCATGCGAGGCGTCGCATAGTTCTGCACCAGCGTGAACGTCGGGCTGGGAATCTCCTCGCCCTTGTCGCCGCTCAGAGAATGGATCACCGCGCGCGCCAGCGTCGTCTTGCCGGCCCCCAGCTCCCCGCTCAGCGCGAATAGATCACCGCGCCGGGCGATGAACGCCAGCTCTTCGCCGAGCCGCAAAAGCTCTGGCTCGCTGATGCTTTCGATAACGTGGGAGGTCGGCATTTAAGGTTCACTTCAGGCTCGGCTGCCCCCGGCCGATAGACCACCCTCGGGGCCTTCTTGGGGCAGCGGCAACTTGGCTGCTTTAGCAGGCCGGCCCTCGACGGGAAGGCGCACAGTGACGCGCGTACCGCGCCCCGGCTCGGATTCGAGCGTCACGGTGCCGCCGTGCAACTCGACCAGGCTCTTAACGATGGAAAGTCCGAGCCCTGCGCCGCGGTGGCCCGATCCGAGGCTGCGGGTTTCGAAGCGCTCGAATACCCTGCCTTGCTCGCCCTTGGGGATGCCGATGCCCTGGTCCGCGACCACGAATTCGACCATCGCGCCGTCGCGCCGGCTGGTGATCCCGACCGTATCTCCCGGCTTCGAGAACCCGACCGCGTTCGACAACAGGTTGAACAGGATCTGACGCAGCCGCGCCTCGTCGGCGATGAGCTGCGTGGCGTCGTCCGCCACCGCGATGTGCAGCGAGAGCCGCGCCCGCTGCGCCGTCTCCCGCACGCCGAGGATGGCCGCGTCGATCACGGCGGGCACGTCGACCCGGCTCTGTCGCAGCTCCATCGTGCCCGCGTCCATGGTCGCGAGCGTCAGGATGTCGTCGATAATGGCCAGCAGCGTCTTCGACGATGCCGAAATGTCGCCCAGGTACTCTTCCTGCTTTTCGTTCAGCGGGCCGATGTGCGGATTGCCGAGCAGGTCGCTGAAACCGATGATGTTGGTCAGCGGCGTGCGCAGCTCGTATGACACGTGGCTGATGAACGCGTTCTTCATCCGGTCGGCGGCGATGAGCGCTTCGTTGCGCTCCTCCAGCGCCCGCTGCGCCCGCTTGCTGTCGGTGACGTCGGCGAATGTCATCAGCATGGCGCCGTCGGGAAGCGGCATCACCACGTAGTCGATGAAGGTGCCGTCGGGCCGCACCAGCTGCCCGCCGAACTCTTCGCGCTGCTCGTCGAACGAGGTTACTGCGCGGCTGAGGCGTCCCCACGTCGTCGCGTCGTCGTAGTATTCGCGCGCCTGGCTGATGAAGTCGTCGATGTGCGGCTCCTCGGCGAGCGCCCGCCGCGACAACTGCCAGATCTCCGCCAGCGCCGAGTTGAACAGCTTCAGTCGCCCGTCGGTACCGAACACCGCGACGCCTTCCTTGAGGCTATCGAGTGTTTCGCGCTGCACGCCGATGAGCACGTTGTAGTCGCGTTCCAGCGCCAGCCGCTCGGTCTCGTCGACGAACAGGTATGTCAGGCCGCCGTCGGAACGCTTCTCGATCAGCACCTGCAGAGTCCGCCCGTCCGGCAGCAGCCACGTGTCGTCGTCAGCCGTTGCCTCTCCATAAGCGGAAAGCATCTTCGAGCGCCATTCCGCGTAGTTGACGACCTGCGGCAGGCGCCCCAGCTCGCGCAGCCTGTCGAGCACCGCGCCTTCCGTCGGCCGCGACTTGAGCCACTCCTCGTCCAGCTGCCACAGCTTGCGATAGGCCTCGTTGAAGAACACCAGCTGCTGCTGCGCATTGAAGATGGCGACCGCCGTCGCGACGCGGTCGAGCGTCCGGTCGTACGGCACCGCCTGCCGCTCGAGTTCGCCTTGCGTCTTCTCCGCGGCCATGACGTCGACAGCCGCCGCCGCCGTCGCATCCTCGAATGGGATCACTGTCACGTCGTGCGGACGCCGCTCGCCGCCGACGATGAGCGGAATACGGCCGCGATAGCTTTCGCCGCGTGCCAGCATGCGAGCCGCGGCGCGCCGCTGGCGCTGCTCCAGCAACTCGATCTGCCGCTCCTGCACCTCGGTCCGGCTTCGTGCTTCGACGGCGCGCACATAAGCCGCGTTCACCCACGTCAGGCGGCCATCCCTGGCACGCAACCAAACCGGGATCGGCAACGCATCGAGCAGGGCGCGGCTGGCGCGAACCTCCCGCGCGAGCCGGTGATGCTGCGCCAGAATGCGGGCGACCTCCTCGCGGTGCCCAGTAACGTCGCGGAACCTCAGCACCGCGCGTCCGCCGGCCGTACGGCCCTCGGCCTCCACGTGCCCGCCACCCATCGTCCGCACGATGATGCTGAACGGCCGGCCCGTGCCGAATAGAGCGTCGATGGCCGGCTTGAGCGTCGCGGCCGAGGCCGGCTCCAGCCATTGGCCAAAGCGCAGGAATTTCTCCGGGGTGTCCGGCAGCCCAGGTATGCCGCGCAGGGTGAAGGCGGCGACCCGCAGCGGCTCGCCCTGTTCCCAGAACAGCAGCACCTGTGGCTCCGAGCGGATGATCGAATCGGCTGCGGCGAGGCTGCGCTTCAGCTCGCGCGCTTCCGCTACGGCCCGGTTCTCGCGTTTGACGCGCACGGCCGTCAGCGCCACAAGCGCCGCGATAGTGAGGAGCACTCCGACGATGAAGCCGGCGGCCACCAGCGGCTCGATGCCCTCCAGGCGCAGCGGGGGCGCTCCACCCGACGCCACGCCGGCCGAAAGGATCAGCACGCACGCAAGACTTCCCACGCCGAGCGCCAGGAGCTCGCGCGGCCGAACTTGGGTCTGTCTCCTCGGAGCAGCAGATTGCATCGGGGTCCGTAAGATGAATTGGGAACCCGCGGCCAAAGACGCAACCAGCATAGACAAAGGCCCGGCCGCATCGCCCTCCGGAAAGGGCGAATCGATTGCGATTATGCGGAGCCGCACCCGCCCATACCAGCAGCGAGGGGCTAATGGCCGCCCGCCCGGCCCAATTGCCGGCTAGGTGCTGCCGCTAAGCCGCATGTCTGGGGCTTTCGGTTCCAGCTAGCGCCCTCCTGAAACGAAATTGGCCCCTCCCGTGGGGGAGAGGCCAAAGTCGAATACTGGTGGCTCGCAGAACCGAGGCGGTGCGTGCCTCAGTAGCGGTAATGGTCGGCCTTATAGGGGCCCTCGACCGGCACGCCGATGTAGTCGGCCTGGTCCGGGCGCAGCTTGGTCAACTTCACGCCGAGCTTGGCGAGATGCAGCGCCGCGACCTTCTCGTCGAGCTGCTTCGGCAGCGTGTAGACCTTCTTCTCGTACTTGCCGGGGTTGGCCCAGAGGTCGATCTGCGCCAGCGTCTGGTTCGAGAACGACGACGACATGACGAAGCTCGGATGGCCCATCGCGTTGCCGAGGTTCACCAGGCGGCCTTCCGACAAGAGGATGATCCGGTTGCCCGACGGGAACTCGATCTCGTCGACCTGCGGCTTGACGTTGTTCCACTTGAAGTTCTTGAGGCCAGCGACCTGGATCTCGTTGTCGAAGTGGCCGATGTTGCAGACGATGGCCCGGTCTTTCATCTGCCGCATGTGATCGACGGTGATGATGTCCTTGTTGCCCGTCGCCGTGACGTAGATGTCAGCGCGGCTGAACGCGTCCTCGATGGTCGCGACCTCATAGCCTTCCATCGAAGCCTGTAGGGCGCAGATCGGATCGATCTCCGACACGATCACGCGCGCGCCGGCCTGGCGCAGCGACGCCGCCGAACCCTTGCCCACGTCGCCGAAACCGGCAACGAAAGCGACCTTGCCGGCCAGCATCACGTCGGTGCCGCGGCGAATGGCGTCCACCAGCGATTCGCGGCAGCCATAGAGGTTGTCGAACTTCGACTTGGTGACGCTGTCGTTGACGTTGATCGCCGGGAACAGCAGCTTGCCCTGCTCGGCGAGCTTGTAGAGGCGGTGCACGCCCGTCGTCGTCTCCTCCGACACACCGCGGATCGACTTGGCGGCCTCCGCAAACCAGCCCTTCGGCTTCTCCGTCAGGAGACGCTTGATGAGGGCAAAGAAGATCGTCTCTTCCTCGGACTCCGGCTTGTCGAG
>CALRVN010000037.1:0-16093 GCA_943371625.1 Hyphomicrobium sp. CS1GBMeth3 | reverse complement strand
AGCTGGCCTTCGGACAGGGAGTCGCCCGCCTTCAGCGTTCGTGTATCGATTACGACGTCGACGCTGCCTTTTTGTGGTGCAGCGTCGTTGACCTCCGCGGTTCCGGTGACGCCGGTAAAGCGGCCTTGCCCGTTGGAGAGGGGCAGGCTGTACGCGAAGCGGACCTCGGCGCGCTTAGTGTCGAAAACATAGGGTGCCGCGTGCGCGGGTCCGGCCACGATCAGAGCGGCAAGGACCCATGTGGAGAGAACGCGGAACTGCGTGGACATGCAACTTTCCCTAGAATAGTGGTGCAGCAGCCTAAAGAGCGACCATAGGGCTTGGGCACTAGCGTGGCTGCAGCGACACACGACTCAGGTAAATGGGCCAGACCCCTAGCCGAGCCATGCACGTGCCCAATATTGGCTTCAGATTACGGGGTGATTTGATGGAGGGCCGAACTATGCGATCTGCGCCGACTTTCGCCACCGTGCTGCTGGCCGTGACGATGCTGGCCTCGCCCGTGCTGGCGTTCGACGTGCAGAACGGTGGCGGTGCACCGCCATCGGGTGGCTCGTCGAATCTCGCTCCTGATGCGGCGGGCGTCGATCTCGACATGGATCTCAAGGCGCAGCTTGGCCTGCCGGAAGAGAAGACCAAGTCGTCGCTGGCGACAAAGTCCGGCCTATCGTTCAGCGGCGGGGTGTTTGGCGGTGCCGGGAACCTCAATACGACGATGATGGGCTATGACGAGAGCCCGTGGGTCGCTCCGCGCAAGCCGGCCGGCCGCGACTGAGCTTCGCAGGTACGAGCAGAATTCAGGTAGGCCTCGGTGGTGACCGGGGCCTTTTTGTTTATGGACCGTTCAAAGGATTTCCTGCGCCGCGCAATGGGATTTAATGCGTAGTTAACAACGGGCGGGGCGAGGCGCCCGTTGTTAACTACGCCGGGTGACGATGGATGGTGCCGGCGAGTGGGGAGGCAAGTGCGATGTCAGCGGAAGCGGAGGCCGGAACCGGCAGCTACGTGTGGAGCCGGCTTGATGCAGCGGTGCTCAATCCTGTTCGCGCGTTCCGCCCGCGGTACCTGCCGCTGCTCATGGTCTACTTCGCCTACGGCGCGCTGGGGCTCATCGCGGTAGCGGAGAGCTTCTGGGTCAAGAAGGCGCTGACGCTATCGCCGGCGGAACTCGCCGCTCTGGCGGTTTGGACGACGCTGCCGTGGACGATCAAGATGGTGTTCGGCGAGCTGGTCGACAGCGTGCCGATCCTCGGGTCGCAGCGGCGCATCTACGTCTTCGTCGGCGCGGCATTCATCGCAGCAGGCATGGTGCTGCTGGCGGGGGCCGCCGGCGGGTGGCTGACGTTCGCGTCGCCGGAGAACCTCTATCGGCTCGGATCGATCGTGACGGTGCTCGGCGTCGTCATTCAGGACGTCGTCGCGGACGCGATGAGTGCGGAGGTGGTGGAGCGCGAGAACCCTGACGGCACGCCGCGGCCGAAGGACGAGGTCGACCGCGAGCTCGGCATGGTGCAGGTGCTGGGGCGGCTCGCGCTTTCGCTCGGCATGTTCTGCGTGGCCGGTCTCGCGGGATGGATCGCCAGCATCTACACGTACGAGACGGTGTTCTTCGTTGGTCTCATCATTCCGGTCATATCCGTCAGCGGCGCGCTGCTGATCGAGCTGCGGCCGGTCCAAGCCGGCGCGATCGACTGGCGCATTCTCGGCGGCGGCATCGCATTCGGTTTCTTCGTTCTGCTCGTGGCGATCACCGGCGTACCGTTCAACCAGGAGATCGTGTTCGCGGTCTCGATGGCGGTGGTTTGCAGCATGCTGTGGCGGCTCGTCCGGCGGCTCGATCCCGACACGCAGCGTGCGATCTTCTATGCGGCGCTGATCATTTTCATCTATCGCGCCATGCCGCTGGTCGGGCAGGGCTACACCTGGTTCACGATCGACGTCTTGGGCTTCGACGAGGCGTTCCAGGGCACGCTGGCGCAGATCGGTGCGGCGCTGGCGCTGCTCGGCATGTGGCTGTTCTCGGATGCCATTACACGCCGCCCGGTGGCACAGGTGCTGTTCTGGCTGACGATCGTCACGACAATCCTTTCGCTGCCGGCGCTGGGCCTGACGCTCGGTCTCGCAGACTGGACGGAACGCGTGTTCGGTTTCGGTGCGCGCACCATCGCGATCATCGACACGGCGACGACATCGCCGTTCGCGCAGCTCAGCATGATCCCGATGTTGACGCTGATCGCCATCTACGCCCCGGCAGGGCATCGGGCGACGTGGTTCGCACTCATGGCGTCGCTGATGAACCTGGCGCTCGTCGCAGGTCAGCTGCAAACGAAGTATTTGAATGAAATTTTCGTGGTCAGCCGCGGCCAGTACGAGAACGTGCCGGTGATCGTCGGCATATGCATCGTTGTCGGTTTCATCGTGCCGATTATAGCGATCCTCATCTTTGGGCGACGATTGCGGTAGTTCGCCTGCTCCTCACCCCGGCCGATTGAGAGGCGTCAATGTCCTGGTGAGGGTTTGCGCCGACAGTGGCTGTCCAGACAAAACGGAGGGACGGCCATGAAGGGCACGACGACTTGGATCCTGATTGCAGACGGTGCGCACGCTCGCCTATTCGCAAATCACGGGCCGGGTAAAGGCATCGAGCAGCTGGAGGCGATCAACGGCGACCATCGGCCGGACAGCGAATTGGTGCGGGACGGGCTCGGACGGTCGTTCGAATCCTCCTCTTCGGCCGGTGACATGCGTCACGCCATCGAGCCGCGGGTCGATCCGCATCGCGAGTTGAAGCGCGATTTCGCCAAGCACCTCGGCAAGGTGCTGGCTCAGGGCCTGGCAGCCAAGTCGTACGATCGGCTCGTGCTCGTGGCGCCCCCCACGGCGCTCGGGGACCTGCGCGCCACGCTCTCGGAGCCGGTGAAGCATGCCGTCTATGCCGAGCTCGACAAGGACCTCGTCAAGATCCCGACGGCGGACTTGGCCCAGCATTTGGGCGCGGTGATGCCGGTCTGACGCCACCTCAGGCCAGCGTCTCCGGAGCTGCCATGCGGCTCGTTCTTGCCACGGTGCGAGAGCGGGCCGCAGGCGTTTGTTTGGTTTGCGCTTGAGCAGCGAGCATAGGGCCGCTACCTTTGGCGACATGGGACGGGGGTTGCATAAGTATCGCGTTTGCGGGGCGGCGTTAGCGCTGCTCGGCGTAGCGCTATACGCGCTTCTGCTCCCCTGGCACCTGACCTCGCAGTTCAGCGCTCAGCTGCATCACGCCGACGTGGTTGCCGGCGTGATCTGCTCGACCGATGGCTCATCGCCGGCGATGCCGGCGTCGAGCTGCCCGATCTGCAAGGGTCTCGCCTCGTTCCAGCTGGCGCTTGCGCCGGCCGATGTGGTCGGACTGCCGGCGATGCCGCATGCGGCTCCCCTTCTGACATCCGTGAAGGACGATGTCGCGGCATTGGTGCCGGCGCGTCCACACAACCGCGGCCCACCTCAGACCAACGCCTGACAGCAAGTCGCGTCGGCCGTGCCGCACCAGCGGCAGCCGCGTCGATAACGCTGTCCACTGCCTTGCAGACGCGTCGCGCGGGTCAAGCCGCCGCGATGTGACGGCGTAGCGTTTGAGGAGTTGAGTACCGTGTACCGGAGTATCGGGGCGCCGCTTGTATGCGCGGTTGCCGCCATTGCCATAGTTGCATTCATCGAGAGCGCGGCAGCCCAGTCGGCAAAGCCTGAACCGACGCCGCTGCCGCCCGTCGTGGTCGAGCAGACGGCGATCCCCTCGCCGAAGCCGAAGGCGAAGGGGAAGAGCGCGAAGGCGAAGACGAGCCAGCCGGTCGCCGCGGCACCGGCTGCGGCGAACACTGGCTCGCAGGGCGTCGGGACGACGGCGCGATCGGGCAGCCTATCGGTGCCGAATACGGCCGAGGCTCGGGCCGAAATGAATCAGGTGCCGGGCGGTGTCGCGCTGGTGCCTGGCAGCGCGTACCAGCAGTCGACCCCGGCGAGCACGATCAAGGATGTGCTCGACTACGTGCCGGGCGTGTTCGTGCAGCCCAAGTGGGGCGATGATTCAAGGCTGTCCATTCGCGGCTCGAGCCTGTCGCGGAACTTCCACCTGCGCAGCATCCAGCTGTTCATGGATGGCATCCCGATCAACACGGCGGACGGCTACGGCGATTTCCAGGAGATCGATCCGACCGCCTACCGATACGTCGAGGTCTACAAGGGCGCCAACGCGCTGCGCTTCGGCGCCAACTCGCTCGGCGGAGCAATCAATTTCGTGATGCCGACAGGGTATGACGCGGACCCCTTTGGGACGCGCGTCGATGTCGGCAGCTTCGGGTTCCACAAGCTGTCGGCAACGTCGGGGGGCGTCTCCGGCCCCGTCGACTACTTCATCGCCGGTACATGGCAGGAGACGGACGGCTTCCGTGAGCATTCGTGGGGCGAGAGCGTTCGCGGCAGCATGAATGTCGGATACAGGCTATCGGAGAATGCGGAGACGCGCTTCTACATCAACGCCAACGAAGTGCGGCAGCGCATTCCGGGCTCGGTGACGAAGGAGAGCGCGCTTACGTCGCCGGAGACGGCGGCGGTGAACAACATCACGCTCGACCAGCAGCGCAACATCGACACGGTGCGGATCGCCAACAAGACCGCGCTGCGCATCGCGCCGGGCACGCTCGCCGAGTTCGGCGCCTTCGGCGTCGATCGGCACCTGATGCATCCGATCTTCCAGTGGCTCGACTACGAGTACCGCGACTATGGCGGCTTCGCGCGTATCGAGGACGAGAGCCGCATCGCCGGGATGCGGAACCGCTTCGTCGGCGGCGTACAGATCCACAACGGCACGATCGACAACAAGCAGTATGAGAACCTGCCGGGCGCAGTGAAAGGAATGCTTAGGTCGAGTTCGGAGGACGAATCCGAGAACCTTTCGCTCTATGCCGAGAACTCGCTGTACTTCCTGCGCGATGTCGCGATCATCGGCGGCGTGCAGTACCTGCACGCGACACGGGATCGGCGCGATCGCTTCCTTACCGAGAACGACGCCCAGAAGGACGACTCCGGTCGCACGGAGTTCGACCTGTGGAGTCCGAAGATCGGGTTGTTGTGGGACGTGACGCGGGATGCGCAGGTGTTCGGCAACATCTCGCGAAGCGCCGAGGCTCCGAGCTTCGGAGAAAGCTCGGCGGCACAGCTGCTTTCGTTCACGGACATCAGGGCGCAGTCGGCGACGACATACGAAATCGGAACGCGCGGGCGAACGCACAACTACACGTGGGATATCGCGCTCTACCGGGCCAATCTCGACAACGAGCTGCTGTGCTTCACGGTGGACGGGACTTTCGGCAGCACGTGCCAGGTGGCCAACGCGGACAAGACGGTTCATCAGGGCGTGGAGCTGGGCTTCGGGTTCGCGGCTGCGCGCGGGCTGCTGGTGAGCGGGCGTGCGGCGGACGAGGTGTGGGTCAACTCGGCCTACACCTATAACGACTTCCACTACGACAACGATGTGCGCTCGGGGAACAACGCGCTGCCTGGCGCGCCGAGCCACTTCCTCAGATCGGAGGTGCTCTACAAGCATCCGAGCGGCTTCTATTTCGGCCCGAACATCGAGTGGGTTCCGGAGGCGTACTACGTCGACAGCGCGAACTCGTTCAAGACGGAATCGTACGCGCTTTGGGGTGCCAAGATCGGCTTCGATAACGGCGGTGCGATCAGCGCCTACATCGAAGGGCGCAATCTTTCGGACGAGAACTACATCGCCAGCGCCGGGACGTCCGCGGATCTCGGTGGCGCCGACGCGACCGTGTTCGAACCCGGCAACGGGCGCGCGTTCTATTTAGGTGTAGCCGCAAAGTTTTGAGGTCGCGCGGCGCCCGCGCGCCGACGCACCCGTGTAGCGTTTGGGGAGTTGAGTATCATGTACGCGAGTATCCGGGCACGGTGTGCCTGCACCGCGATGGTTGCGGTCTTCATTGCGTATCCGAAGGTGGTTTCGGCACAGGAAGCGAAACCCGAGGCTACGCCGCTACCGCCTGTCGTGGTGGAGCAGACGGCAGTGCCGGACAAGCCGAAGGCCAAGAAGAAGTCTGCCGGCAAGAAGTCGAACGCGCCTGTGCCGGCCGCCGCTGCGGCCATGCAGCCGGCCAGCGAAGGCTCGCAGCTCGGCGTTGCCACGGCCCGGTCAGGCAGCCTGTCGGTGCCGAATACTGCCGAAGCGCGGGCGGAGATCAATCATATCCCGGGCGGTGTCGAGGTGGTGCCCGACACGGTATTCAAGAACGGGCCGGCGAGTACGGTCAAGGACGTTCTGGGCGCCGTGCCGGGCGTCATCGTGCAGACCCGGTGGGGGCCTGATGCACGGTTGTCCATTCGCGGGTCGGGCCTGACGCGCAACTACGGCAACCGCGGCGTCAACATGTTCATGGACGGTATTCCGATCAACACGGCGGACGGTCTCGCTGATCTGTTCGAGATGGATCCGACCGCGTATCGCTACGTCGAGGTGTTCAAGGGCGCCAACGCGCTGCGCTATGGCGCGAACTCGCTCGGCGGCGCGGTCAATTTCGTGACGCCCACCGGCTATGACACGGATGCGTTCGGCGCACGCGTGGATGTCGGCAGCTTCGGCTACCTCAAGAGCGCGGTGAGCACGGGCGGTGTTTCAGGTCCCGTGGACTACTTCATCAACATGTCGGCGCAGCGCGAGGACGGATATCGCGACCACAGCGACAGTCACATGGAGCGCCTCAGCACCAACCTCGGCTACCGGCTGTCGGAGGACGTCGAGACGCGCTTCTACGTCAACGCCAACACCTGGCGCGGGAGGCTTCCCGGCGAAGTGACAAAGGAGGCGGCGCTGAACTCGCCGCGCGAGGCGGCTGCGGATTGGGTGATCCAGGACCAGCAGCGCAACATCGAATCGCTGCGCGTCGCCAACAAGACGACGATGCGCTTCGACGAGACGCTGGTCGAGCTCGGGGTCTTCGGCGTCAACCGCCACGTGATGCACCCGATATACCGCTGGCTCGACTACAAGGTGCGCGATTACGGCGCGTTCGCACGCGCTACGGACGAGCGGCTGATTGCAGGATTCCGCAATCGGCTCATCGCGGGCGTCAATTTCCACAACGGGGTCATCGACTACAACGAGTTCGAGAACCAGCCGGGAGCCGTAAAGGGGCCGCTGTACGCCTCCACAATCGACAAGTCGGAGAACTATTCGGCGTATGCGGAGAACAGCTTCTATGTTCTGCCCGATGTGGCGCTGGTTGCCGGCACGCAATACCTGCACGCCGTGAGGGACCGGCGCGACCGCTTCTTCGACGACAGCTCGGTGCCGTTCAGCTTCGATTTCAACCCCGACGACTCCGGGCGGCGGGAGTTCGACCTGTGGAGTCCCAAGGCGGGCGTGCTTTGGGATGTTAATCGCAATTGGCAGGTGTTCGCGAACGTGTCGCGCAGCGCCGAGGTGCCGACGTTCGACACGACCTCGTACTCGTCGCCGCCGAGCGCGGACGTCGATGCGCAAACAGCGACGACCTACGAGATCGGCACGCGCGGCAGCAGGCCCGATTTCAATTGGGACGTGTCGCTCTACCGTGCGGAGCTACGCAACGAGTTCCAGTGCCTGACGACGTACCAGCCCGGCACGTGCGGCATCGTGAATGCCGACCGCACCGTGCACCAGGGCATCGAGGCGGGCGCGGGCGTCGCGTTCATGAAGTCGGTGTTCGAGCGTGAGGACCGCGTATGGCTCAACGTGACCTACACCTACAACGACTTCTTCTTCGACGGCGATGCCAAGTGGGGCAAGAACGCGCTGCCCGGTGTGCCGCCGCATTACCTGCGGGCGGAAGTGCTCTATAGGGATGCGCACGGATTCTATGCCGGGCCGAACGTGGAATGGATGGCGCAATCGTTCTACGCCGACAACGCCAACAGCCTGACGATCGACCCTTACGCGCTGCTGAACTTCAGGCTTGGCGTCGATCAGGCAAAGGGCTGGTCTGGCTACATCGAGAGTCGCAACCTCACCGACGAGCGCTACATATCGACCACGATGGCTTCGGAGCAGGCGGCGCCGGACTCGGCTCTGTTCAATCCCGGCCTCGGCCGCGCGATCTACAGTGGTGTCCAATACAAGTGGTGAGCGGCGGACGCGATAGAACGCAGACTTAAGGATGACGCAGCAAGGCGCGCGCTGCGGGCGGGGAGTTGGGCTAGGCCATGGCCCAGCAGGCACCGCGCGGGCCACGCGAGGTACGAATTTGGAGATGGAGAAGAAACGATGAAGCGCATAAGCGCGGGGACGGTAGCGGCCGCGATCGTCGTGCTTGCCGGCACGACGGCATCGGCACACGTATCTTTCGAGGTGAAGGAGGCGAAGGTCGGCGGCGGCTACAAGGCGGTGCTCAGCGTGCCGCACGGCTGCGAAGGGGCCGCCACGACGGAGGTGAGCGTCGACGTTCCGGAAGGCATCATTGCGGTGAAGCCGATGCCGAAGCCGGGCTGGAAGATCGCGCTGGAGAAGGGGCCCTACGCGCGCACGTACGACTTCTATCACGGCGAGAAGAAGAGCGAGGGCGTGAAGAAGATCACCTGGAGCGGCGGCGAGCTGCCCGACGACTACTTCGACCAGTTCGTGTTCTCGGCTTACGTCGCCGGCGAGCTGCCGGCCGGGGGCAAGCTTGCATTCCCGGTGACGCAGAAGTGCACGAAGGGCGAGCTGAAGTGGACCGACGTCGCCGCGCCGGGCGTCGATCCGCACAGCCTCGAGCATCCGGCGCCGCTGCTTTCGCTCGTGGCAGCTGCGGGGGGCGACGATCACCACCATCATCACGCCGGCGGCGAAGGCATCGGGCTTTCGGGTGCGTGGACGCGTCCGGCGAGTGCAGGGAACATGGGCGTCGGCTACGTGAAGATCACGAACGACGGCGCGGAGCCCGACACGCTGCTCGGTGCATCATCGGACGCGGCGGATCGCGTCGAACTGCACGAGACGACGATCAACGCCGAAGGCGTTGCGAGCATGAAGCCGGTCGCGGCCGTCGAAATCGCGCCGGGCAAGAGCATCGAACTGAAGCCGGGCGGCCTGCATCTGATGCTGGTGGGACTCAAGGATTCCATCAAGGACGGTGGCAAAGTAAGCGCACAGCTGAACTTCAAGAAAGCCGGCAAGGTCGAGGTACAGTTCGACGCAAGGAACGCCGCGCCGGAAGCCGGCGAAGATCACGAGCACATGCACCATCAGCATTAATGGTGGTCGTTCGTCCTTCTCGCTGACGTCAACTCCGGCGTCAGCGGGCGATCAGCAGGGGCGTCGTGGTGTTTGCAAGAACGCGCGTCGCCTGACTGCCGAGCACGAACTTGGCGAGGCCGCGGCGTCCGTGTGAGGACATGACGATCAGGTCGCAGCCGCGCGCCTTCGCCTCCTCGACGATACCTTCGGCAGGGTATTGATCCTTGACGTGAACGGCTTCGCAGACGACGCCGCGGCCAGCGGCGAGCTTCTGCACCGCTTCGAGGATCGTCGCCGCGTTGCCCGCGGAGGCCTTCTCATACTCCTCGACCGGGAAGGCGACGGCCCATTCGCCGGAAACGGCGGCGGTCCAGGGCTCGGTGACGGTTATGGCGGTGACCTTCGCCTGCATCAGCTTGGCGATGTCGAGGCCCTGCTCGACAGCCTTTTGGGCGAGCTCGGAGCCGTCGGTGGCGATGAGAATGTGCTTGTACATGTCTAGGCTGTTCCCGCGCTTCGGTTTGGTCGCGAAGCACAATTTAGTCGATCATGGCCGTTGACGCATTGTTACTTGGTTCGTGCGCTTGGCTTTAGCGCCGATCAACTGGCCGGCGACTTGTACTCAGCCTTCTGTGCCACGTCGGGTGATTTGCCCAGCCACTTACCGTCAGCACGTGCTTGCTCAATCTGTCCGCAGGCCGCAAAATTCCAGGAAAATAACAAGGGGTCATAGGCGACATGCGGCAAAGCACAGGACGCGGGGTGGCGAACGCTTCGAAGAAGGTGTCGCCCAGGGCATTGCGCCTTGCCGTGGCGCTGGTGGGCGCCGCCTTTTTTGCCGCGGGCGCGATGGCTGGCAGCGCGGAGGAGGTCGATACTGCGCTGATCGTCGCCATCGACGTGTCGAACTCGGTCGACGAGCAGCGCTACAAGCTGCAGATGGAAGGCATCGCCCAGGCCCTCGAGGATCCGGGCGTCATACAGGCGATCACGGGCGGAGCCAAAGGCGGCATCCTTTTCTCGCTTGTGACCTGGTCGGATCAGCCGACGCTTAATCTGCCCTGGACGTACATCGCGAACGAAGCCGATGCCAAGGCTGCGGCGCGCAAGGTTCGCTCGATGCCGCGCCAGACCGGCGAGTTCACGTGCATGGCGCGCATGATGCGAGTCGTGTCGGACAAGGTCGTGCCGCAGATCCCGGCGAAGGCGGCGAAGGTGGTGCTCGATGTCTCTGGCGACGGGCAGGACAACTGCAATAGCGCCGAGCCGATCGAGCAGGTGCGCGATGAACTCGTGAAGTACGGCGTGACGGTAAACGGTCTGCCGATCCTGCCGCCGGCGGGTCCCGAGATGGTGACGCCCGGGGCGCCCGCGACGCAGTCCTACCTTCCCGCGCAGCAAAAGTCCGATCCGCTCGAGGCGTGGTTCCGCGACAACGTAAAAGGTGGGCCCGGGTCGTTCGTGCTGCCGGCCAACGGCTATTCTGATTTCGGCCGGGCGATCCGGCAGAAGTTCGTGCTGGAGGTGAGCGATGGTGGGGCGCGCGTACGGCGCGATTTCGCTGCGACTTGGCCGGCGTTCTTTACGCCTTAGGGCTGGATGACAATCAATCCACGTGGGCGCGGTCGATGTTTTTCACGCTGCCGAAGTTGAGTGCTTGCTCCTTTCCGCGTAGTGCCAAGAGGCGGGCGGAGTTGACGTCGGCGCCCTCGAAGTTAGCTGCGGCGACATTGGCTCCGGAGAGATCCGCGCCTGCAAGCTCGCCGCCCATCAGATTGGCGCCGGAAAGATCGACGTCGCGAAGGGAAGCGAATTCCATCATTGCGCGGGAAAGGTTGGCGTCCTTGAACGAGGCGCCGTCGAGCTTGCTTGACTTGAACACGCCGCGCATCAGGCCCATCGACTGGTTCTTCATATCAGCGGAGAGGTTCGCCCCCGTGAAGTTGGCGCCGCTCAGGTCGGCGCGCGAGAAATCGGCAGCGATGCGCGCGCCCGCGAAGTCGGCGCCGGGCAGTTTGGCGTCCATGAGCTGAGTTGCGAACAGGCTGGCGCCTTTGAGGTTGGCGCCGGTGAAGTTCGATTTCAGGCCCCAGGCTTGGTCGAGTACCACGCCTTCGAGGTTGGAGCCGGCGAAGGTCGTGCCGTTGATGCGGGCTGCCTGAAGCTTGATGCGGCGGAGGTCGAGGCCCGAGAGGTCTAGCCGGTTGAGGCGGCGGCCGGAAAAATCGGCAATCCCGTCGGCGCCGGCCTTGGCGACTGCAGCCACGACCTGTGAGCGCGTGACGTCGGCCTTGTTGAATTCATCCGACCCAAGGTCGAGGTGATCGACCATTTCGGCGTAGGCCAGGTGCAGCGGGGCAAACGCCATCAGAACGGCGAGCGCTGCTCGCGTCCAAGGCCACTTCGACAGCATGGCTTGTCCTAACTTTTATAGGTCCTGGTAATCGCCGGAGGCGCAACGCCAGCTCTTGATCTGCCACTTCGGATGCTGCTCAGCCCAACGCGGCAGGTGCGGCTGGGCCTCGTAGAGGCAGCGCTTGGTGTCGACGTCGCTCGCCAGCGGGACCCGGTAGTCCCTGCAGACGCTAGGGTTGCCGACGAGGCAGGCTGAGATGACGATTGAGATCATGCAGTTCTCCCGACCCGGTTTGGGCGCGTCCGCATGGACGGCGACCGTCCGAACCTGTTTCGAGGCACGGGCAAAACTCAGCCCGTCCGCCATATACGGCGGGCGGGGCGAGTTGGTTACAGGCGGAGTTTAGCGCAACTGTCGCGGTCAGGCGGTTGTCAGGAGTTCGCCTTTGCCGATGGTCGACAGGTCGCCGGCATATTTGCGGACGAGGTCGGGCAGCGGTTTGGGTGCTAGGGCGCCCAGCTTCTCGCGCATGTAGCGAGACAGGATGCGCAGCACGACCAGGTCGTGGCGTCCGGTGTCGACGAAAGTCGGCAAAATTTGATCTACCGACGGGGCAATGAGCGTGCCGCGACGCATCAGCAACCCTGGGTCGGCGCCAAAGCCCAGTTCTGTCCAGATCGTGCCCCCGACCATGCGCGAGCCGGCGAAGCTGCCGCACTTGCCGCGGATGAGGATGGTGCCGCGGCGCATGCGGTCACCGGCGCGGTCGCCAGCGTGACCTTCGACGACGATGAGGCCGCCGGTCATGCCGAACTTCTCGCCTGCGGTGAGGCCGCCGACCTGCGAGCCGGCAGAGCCCTTGACGAAAATCTCGCCGCCGCTGATGCCCGAGCCGAGAAGCGAGCCGGCATCGCCGCGAATATCGAGGCGGCCGCCGCGCATGTTGCTGCCGGCGCTGACGCCGACGTCGCCTTCGACGATGATCGAGCCGTGCTCGAGATCGGCGCCGATGAAGTCGAGCTTGTTGGTGGAGCCTTCGAACTTGATCGTCTCACCGGGCTTGCCGGAGACGGCGAAGACGTCGCCGACCTTAAGGCCGGTCTTGGTCGTGCCGACGTTGAGCTTCAGCACCTCGGCCAACGGGATGGATGCGAGATGCTTCGGCGTCAGGCCCGACAGATCGAGCCGGTCAGCCGGGGCGTTGGTGAGGCGGAATGTCAGGCCGCTCATGGCAGCAGCTCCCGGAGCTTGTAGTGGTGTTGACCGAGCTTGCCGCCATAGTTGCCGGCGGTGATGCGCGTTACCCCCTTGGGGCCGCCCTGGTCGATAATCGTCTTGAGACCGACGCGCATGGCTTCGGCGACCGCCTTCGAGGTGAGGCCGTCGATGACGATTTCGAGGACGGCGATGGTGTCGGGGCTCAGCTCGGACTTCACGCGGCCGCGTAGCGTCGGGCAGAAGGCGTCGTTGGTCGAGGCGATAGCGCCCTTATACTTGGAGCCGACCTTGGAGCCGGAGCGAACGATGCCGCCGGGGAACGGCGTGATGACGTCGTCCACGGTGGCGATGGCATCGACGGCGGCTTCTGCGGTCTGCAGCAGGCCGGCGCGGTCATTACCGAGAATGATCAGGTTGCCGCCACCGACCGCATCGGCCACGACGCCGGTCGTTTCCTCGATGACAAATTCGCCGTCCATCACCGGCACGCGCCAGTAGCGCTTGTCGCCAAGCTTCTTGGCGGTCTGGAAGCCGTCGCCGAAATAGCGCGGTCCCTTGCCGAGGCCGATACGCTTATCGGATTCGACGCCCGCGTAGCAGGCGGAGCCCGGGCTGGTCAGCACGCACTGGCCGACGCGGGTCTTGAGCTGGCTAGCGGCGGCGTCGGGCGAGAAACCGAACAGCAGCACGCGTACGCCGGGGCGCCCGTCGGGCGTCTCTTCTGGCTTCAATTCGCGGTCGATACCGACCTCGGCACCGGCGCCGATCACGGAGGTGCCGAAGCCGCTCATGGTGACGGCGGCAATGCGTGCCCACTTGAGCGTGTCTGCGGTGATGATGACGCCCGTTCCAGCCATGCCGAAGGCTTCGGCGAACGTGTCATCGATCGCTATTCCGTTGAGCTTCATGACGACGTCCTGGCCCTCGTCGGTTGCACGATGATCTCCCCCCGGCCGCCATCGATGATCTCGTCATCGCTCAAGCGGAAGTTCTCCATGCGCACCGTGTGGTAGCGGTCGAAGTATTCCTTCAGCGGCTTCTCGATCGAACGGTCGTACTCGGGGCGGGCGACGTGGGTCGCGCCGTTGACGATCTTGATCACCTTGCCGTCGCGCACGATGAGCTCACCGCCCTTGAACACGAGCTCTGGCGTCGTGAACATGCGCTCGCGGTTGGCGTCGTCCTTGTAGACGGTGATGTCGGCCTTGGCGCCGGGACCGACGTGGCCGAGATCCTTGAGGCCGAGGCTCTTTGCCGGTCCGGCCCGGGTCAGCACCGCGATCTCGTACATCGTGTATTCGCGCTCGAGGTTCGGCAGCGTCGAATACTTGAGAGCATCTGGGTTGACGCGCAGCATGGTCTCGCGGCGGAAGTCGCGGTCCATGAGCAGGCGGATCAAGTGCGGATAAGTGTAGAACGGCGCGCCGTTCGGATGGTCCGTGGTCAAGAAGATGCGCCAGGGGTCCTCGCAGAGGAGGAACGTCTCAAGGCCGATCGACCACTGCAGGGCGTGGACGAAGCTCTTGTCGCGATAGCGGAACGGAACGACGCCGCAGCCGGCGTCGCACTCGATGTCCATCACCACCCACCGCTTCGGATCGGCGTTCTTGGCGCCGTTGTACTGGCGCATAGAGTCGCCCGAGGCGGTGCAGGTGGAGCCGAACATCACCTGGCCGACGTCGATCGAGATGTTCGGATACTTCTTGAGGAGGTCGGCGATCTGTACGGCGCCGGACGAGAAGTGGCGGTCGCCCTCGGTGGCATAGCTGTGGAACTGGATGTGCGTCAGGTGGAGCGGCAGGCCGTCCGTGGCGCGGATGGTCGCGAGAGTCGTCTCTACGTTGCCCGGGATGCCGAGGTTGCAGCCGTGGACGTGCAGCGGATGGGTAACGCCGAGTTCCAGCAGACCGCGCGCCAGCGTCAGGATAATGTCGCGCGGCGTCATCCCGTAATAGACGTGCTTCTCGTCGAGATCGAGCTTGCGCTGGTTGAACTTGAAGGCGCTGATGCCGCCCGGGTTCACCACCTTCATGGCGATGGCCTGGGCGGCGTGCATCGTCCAGGCCATGTAGTCTTTGATCTGCTCGAAGCTCACCTTGTTGGCGATCTGCCGGAGCAGGAAGTCGTCGCTGCCGAGCATCACGAAGGCGCCCTTATCGAGCAGCGGCGTGTCGCCCATTTCCATATGCGCTTGACGCGCGTTGGCGGGGAGCATCGCGGGCTCGAAGGCAGCCGTGTAGCCCATCTCGGCGTAGCGGTAGCCGGTGACCATGGTCGAAGGGATTGCGTGGCCAGTGCCGGCGCGTGTCAGCGCGGTGTGGGCGACCTCGTCCTTCTCGTGGTCCTCGGGAAGCAACGTGCGGGCGATGGTGACCTTGCCGCCGCCGATGTGCGTGTGCGGATCGATGCCGCCGGCCATGACGACGCGGCCGCGGACGTCATACTCCTTATCGACGCGAGCGTCGGCCGGCGGGGGAATGATCCGCCCGTCAGCGAAGTAGATGTCGCGCACCTCGCCATTGATGTTGTTGGTGGGGTCGTAGACCTTGCCACCGGTCAGCTTGATCAGCATTGCGCGGTGCTCACGTTCAGAGGGCGGCTTCAATGGCGGCGAGGACATCGGCTGCGCGCGGCAGTTGCGAGCGGCCAAGGTTCTGCAGCGGGAGGGACACGACGTTGTCGCAGCGGACCATCTGGCCCGTGTGATCGATGCCGGGCGTGCCGACCGGGATGAATACGGTCGGCGGTTGGGCCAGGCGTACGCCGGGGGTGCCAAGCACGATGGTGGGAAGCTTGGTCTGAGGCAGTCCGATGTCGGTGCCGATGGTTGCGACCCAGAGCAGCAGGTCGCCCTCGCCGTCGGCCAGCATGCGGCTGATATTGTAGCGATAGGAGTCGTATTCCGGCGCGCCGTTGGCGAAGCTGACGCGCAGCGGATAGCCCGTCTGCCAGGTGCAGGTCGATGCGGCGCTGGGGGCGCCCTCGTTGCCGCCGAGCGAAAGGCCGGCAAAGCGCGTCGTGAGGTTCAGCTCGCGCACGACCTCGGTCATGAGGTGCACGGTCAGATCGGCTTGCGGCATGCTGAGCGCCGGAGGGGCCCAGACCATGACGCCGTACTTCGCCTTCTTGCACTTCTCGGCAACGGCATCGATCGCTTCGAGCGAGATGCCGGCGACGCCACTTACGGGCGGAGGTGGTGCAGCAGCCTTCGATCCGGGCATGAGGGAAGAGAAGAGACCGGCCTTCTTGGGAGGTGGCGGCGCAGCCGTGGGATC
>CALRVN010000036.1:0-16258 GCA_943371625.1 Hyphomicrobium sp. CS1GBMeth3 | reverse complement strand
GCTCGCTGTCGATGATCTACAAGAACTGCGATGGCAAGGTGCCCGAGCCCGGCGACTTCACCGACGCCGACAAAGCGATCCTCAGCTCCACCGATGCGCTCTACGCCAAGGCGCGCGAGCAGATGGATAAGCAGGCGGTGACGAAATACCTCGACGCTGTCTGGGCCGTCGTGGGTGACACCAACCGCTATTTCGCGGCCGAAGAACCGTGGGCGAAAAAGAAGACCGACCCCAAGCGCATGGAGACGATCCTCTATGTGACGGCTGAGGTCGTGCGCCAGGTCGCCATTCTGGCGCAGCCGGTGACGCCCGACGCCGCGGCAAAGCTGCTCTACTACTTGGGCCAGCCTTCAACAGCGCACACATTCAGTGCGCTGGGCGAGGCAGGACGTCTCGTGTCCGGTACGGTTCTGCCCGAGCCCGCCGGCGTGTTCCCGCGCTACGTCGCGCCCGAGGCCGAAGCTGGCGACAAGCCCGAGCCGAAGCCGAAGAAGGACAAGCCGAAGAAGGCCGAGAAGTCATAACCGAATATCCCCTCTCCCCGATCTTGCGGGGAGAGGGTTAGGGTGAGGGGCAGCCGCTGGTGCTGCGACGAATTTCTGCCCCTCACCCCAACCCTCTCTCCATTAAAGAGAAGCCAATGGGGAGAGGGAGGAGTGCCGAATGCTGGTCGACCACCATTGTCATCTCGATTTCCCGCAGCTCGCTGCTGACCGCGACGGGCTGCTGGCGCGCGCCAAGGCGGCGAACGTCGGGCTGATGGTGACCATCTCGACGCGCGTGCGCCAGCTGCCGACCCTGCTCGATATCTGCGCCGCTCACGACAACGTCTACTGCTCCGTCGGCACCCATCCGCACAACGCCGACGAAGAGCGCGGCATTCCGGCCGAAGAGCTGGTCCGGCTTTCTGAGCATCCCAAGGTCGTCGCCATCGGCGAGGCAGGTCTCGACTATTTCTACAAGAAGTCATCGCCCGAAGCGCAGGCCGAAGGCTTCCGCACCCACATCGAGGCCGCGCGCCGCACCGGGCTGCCGCTGGAGATACACACCCGCGACGCCGACGCCGATACCATCGCGATCCTGGAGGACGAGCATAAGCGCGGCGCTTTCCCCGCGATCTTGCACTGCTACACCGGCGGCCCCGAACTGGCTCGCCGCGCTGTCGAGCTTGGCCTCTATGTCTCGTTCACAGGTGTCATCACGTTCAAGAAGAACGATGCGTTGCGCGAGATTGCAGCCGCCGTTCCTCTCGATCGCCTGCTGGTCGAGACCGACGCGCCGTATCTCGCGCCCGAGCCCTACCGCGGCAAAACCAACGAGCCGTCTTACGTCGTGCACACCGCCGCAGCGCTCGCCCAGGCGAAGAACGTCTCCCTCGATGCGTTGGCGCAGGCGACGACGGACAACTTCTTCCGCCTGTTCCACAAGGTGAAGCGGCCCGCTCCGCGCGCCACCGCGGCCGCATGAGCTATCGCGCGACCATCCTTGGCTGCGGCTCCTCCGGCGGTGTTCCGCGCATCGGCGCCATGTGGGGCGCGTGTGATCCGTCAAATCCGAAGAACAGGCGCTGGCGCTGCAGCATGCTGGTGGAGCGCATCGGCAAGCCGCGTCATTCGACGGTACTGATCGACACCTCCCCCGACGTGCGCGAGCAGCTGCTCGGCGTGCGCTGCCAGGCTTTGGATGGCGTGCTCTATACTCACGACCACGCCGACCACACCCACGGGATCGACGACCTGCGCATGGTCTCCTATGCCATGCGCAAACGTATCGATGTCTGGGCCGACGAGCCGACGCGCAAAAGCCTGACCGAGCGGTTTGGCTACTGCTTCGAGAAGCCCGCGGGCTCGACCTATCCGCCGATCCTCAATGCCCACGCGATCGAACCGCCGTCGCCCATCCGCGTCGAAGGGCCGTCCGGCGCGATCGAGGTTGTTCCCGTTCCCCAGCTGCACGGTGACATCCCCACGCTCGGATTCCGCGTTCGCGGTCTCGCGTATTCACCCGACGTGAGCGACATCCCAGAAGCCTCGGTGCCGCTGCTGCAGGATCTCGATGTCTGGATCGTTGACGCGCTGCGCTTCACCGCGCATCCCAGCCACTTCAGCGTCAAGCAGGCCCTGGAATGGATCGAGCGCCTGAAGCCGAAACGCGCCATCCTCACGCATATGACAACCGACCTCGATTATGAGGCGCTGAAGCGCGAGTTACCCGCGGGCGTCGAACCCGCCTACGACGGCATGGTCATCCCGTTCGACTGAGCGACGTCTGTCATCCCGGAAGCCGTGAGCAAAGCGAGCGGCTATCCGGGAACCAGGAGAGACTCGCCGTAGGCGACACAAAGTGTCTTCGACGCTTCTTGTGCTGGATCCCCGTTCTCGCTCGCGTGCAGAGCATGGCTTCGCCATTACGCTCGCTTCGCCGGGGATGGCAGAGTCGATCACGCGTCGGCGTGGTGCTTCTTCCAGTCGGAGAAACTCACCATCTGACCCGAGAACGCACACTCCGGCGAGACAAGCTCCATCACCAGCGGCACCAGCTCGTCGGGCGCGGGCAGCGTCATCGGATCTTCGCCCGGAAATGCCTTCGCCCGCATCTTGGTGCGTACCGGGCCCGGGTTCAGCAGGTTGACGCGCACGCTCGTGTCAGCGAGTTCGTGCGCATAGGTTTTGACGAGGCACTCGACGCCGGCCTTCGACACCGCGTACGGCCCCCAGTAGGCGTACTTACCCGTCGCCGCGCCCGATGTGACGAACACACCGCGTCCCGCGTCCGAACGCTTGAGCAGGGGATCGAGTGTCCGGATGAGACGCCAGTTCGCCGACAGGTTGATGTCGATCACCTGGTCCCAGGCGTCCTCGGTCACGTGATGCAGCGGCGACAGCGGCCCGAGAATGCCGGCGTTGGCGACGAGGATGTCGAGCTTGCCCCATCGCTGGAAAAGCGTCGGTCCGATCTGATCGACCTTGTCGCCCTTCGAAATGTCGAGCTGCAGCAGCGTGGCTTTGCCACCCGCCGCGCGGATCTCGTCGTCGAGTTCCTCGAGCGCACCGATCGTCCGCGCCACGACCACCACATGCGCGCCGGCTTTCGCCAGACCGACGGCGATCGCGCGTCCGATACCGCGCGACGCACCGGTGACGAGGGCGAGATGGTCCTTGAGCGGCTTCTTGTTCTTCATGGTCGATGGCAGTCCCCGGGGAAGAGAGCTAGGCTCCGACGACTAACGGCCCGGTGCGGGCTAGGCAACCCTTCATGGCCGTAGAAATACTCGAGAATTCAGGACGTGCGCCCTAATCTCCCTCCCCCCTTGCGGGGGAGGGTTAGGGGAGGCGGGTGTCCACAACCGAGAACGCGATGCACCACCCCCACCCCGACCCTCCCCCATCAAGGGGGAGGGTGAAGCAGGGTATGAATTGAACAACCGTGGATGGCGGCGTTAGCCGACCTCGGCAAGCAGCGACAGCTGGCGCGGCATCGATTGGCCGCTCTGGTCGGTGAGCAGCGTTGGATATTCGCCGGTGAAGCAATGATCGGTGAACTGCGGCGCGCGCGCGTCGCGGCCATCGAGGCCGACAGCGCGGTAAATGCCGTCCACCGACAGGAACGCGAGGCTGTCGGCGCCGAGGTACTGCCGCATGCCCTCGAGATCGTTGTTCGCGGCGAGCAGGTCGACCTTGTCCGGCGTATCGATGCCGTAATAGTCGGGATGTGTGATCGGCGGCGAAGCGATGCGCATGTGCACTTCGCGCGCGCCCGCCTCGTACATCATCTTCACGATCTTCTTGGAGGTCGTGCCGCGCACCACGCTGTCGTCGACGAGAACGATGCGCTTGCCGCGGATGACGCTGGCATTGGCCGAATGCTTCAGCTTGACGCCCAGCGCGCGGATCTGCTGCTCGGGCGCGATGAAGGTGCGGCCGACGTAGTGATTGCGAATGATGCCGAGTTCGAACGGAATGTCGGCTTCCTGCGCAAAGCCGATGGCCGCAGGCACGCCGGAGTCGGGGATCGGCACGATGACGTCGACATCGGCGGGCGCCTCGTTGGCGAGCTGCACGCCCATCTGCTTGCGGATGTCATAAACAGTACGCCCGCCAATGACGGAGTCTGGGCGGGCGAAATAGATGTATTCGAAGATGCAGGGGCGGGCAGGGCGCATCGGGAAGGGGCGGTGGCTCTCGATGCCGTCCTCGGTGATGACGACGACTTCGCCGTTCTCGACCTCGCGCAGGAATTCCGCGCCGACCATATCGAGAGCGCACGTTTCAGATGCGAGCACGAATGCCGAACCGAGCTTACCGATGACCAGCGGACGAATGCCGACCGGATCGCGCGCGCCGATCATCATCTCGTTGGTGAGGCCGACGAGAGCATACGCGCCCTCGATCTGCCGGATCGCCTCCACGAACCGCTCGACGATGCGCCGTTTCGTGGACCGCGAGAGAAGGTGAAGGATGACCTCGGTGTCCGAGGTCGACTGACAGATGGCACCGGTGGAGATCAGCTCCTGGCGCAGCGTCAGTGCATTGGTGAGGTTGCCATTGTGCGCGACGGCAAAGCCGCCCGTGTCGATATCGGCGAACAGCGGCTGCACGTTGCGCAGCACCGCATCGCCGCATGTCGAGTAGCGGTTGTGGCCGACCGCGATATGACCCTTGAGACGCTCGATGACCGACGCGCGCGAGAAGTTGTCGCCAACGAGCCCCATGCGCCGCTCCGAGTGGAACTGCTGCCCGTCGTAGGAGACGATGCCGCAAGCTTCCTGACCTCGGTGCTGCAGCGCGTGCAGGCCCAGCGCGGTGATGGCCGCCGCATCCGGGTGCCCAAAAATACCGAAGACCCCGCATTCCTCGCGGAGCCTGTCGTCGCCGTAGCGCAGATAGCCGGGGCCGCGCAGCTTCGCTTCACGAAGCAAACCGGCCTCTTCGAGCCTTAGAGTCATCGTCACCTCCCGCTGGTGCCGTGCCGCTGCCCGATTCTGTGAACGCACGTTAACGATGGCGGTGCCGCTGGATCAGCTCGCGCGCACCTGCCACGTGACAGAAATATGATATCTCATCGCAGCTTCAAGCGCTAATTGGTCGCCCTTCGGGTTTTCCAGTGCGCCTTGTTGCTGCGGCTGTACCGGCGCCTCCTCCGGCGGCTGCTCGCCCGGCGGCGCCGTGAGCGACGACGGCATGTGCGATTCGAGCACAAAGCGGATCGAATCCCCGACACCCTTGATGTACGGCAGCGTCTTCGCCTCTCTCACCCACGGCACCTGGGTGGCGGGATCGGGAAAGAACGCCTCGTAGAACATGAACGGGATGACGACGAGGACAAATCCGCGCACGACACCGAACAGGAAGCCCAGCACCCGGTCAATCATGCCGACCCGGCTGTCGAGGATCGCATCCGACAGGCGCGCGGTAATGAGATGCACGATGATGAGCACAATGAGGAAGATGATGGCGCCGACGACGATCTGCGCCACCGCGACCTGCGTGCCCATCTGCTGCGCCATGTCCTGCGCGAAGGGCTTATGGAAGATGACGAAGTAAAGCACCGCTCCGGCTGCCACCGCCCACGAGACGATGGAGAGCATCTCGCGCGCAAAGCCGCGATACATCGCTAGCAGGCCGGAGATGAAGCACACCGCGATCAGCGCGGCATCGAGATAGGTGATCGGCCCCAGCATCGTCTAATGAGCTCCATAGCGCGGCAGTTGCGGGCTAAACCTTCGCTGCCCGTCGTCAGTCGCATGACGGCAGGCCATCGGCAAGCTCCCTCAAGTGCGACAGACGTGTGGCCTTCAGCTTCAGCCCGCCGGTTTCCAGCTCACCTTGAGCCGGCACAACCGCTTGGCGAAACCCTAGCTTCTGCGCCTCTTTAAGGCGTGGTCCCATCAACGGCGTGGCATTAATGGCGCCGGAGAGCGAAACCTCGCCGAAATGCACGCGATGTCGCGGAATGGCCACACCGGACAGCGACGAAACCAGCGCCGCAGCAGCGGCGAGGTCGGCGGCCGGTTCGTTGATCCTCAGGCCGCCGGCGACGTTGAGGTAGACGTCCTGCCCGGCGAACGACAGCCCGGCGCGCGCCTCCAGCACCGCGAGCAGCATCGACAGCCGGCTCGAGTCCCAGCCGACGACCGCGCGCCGCGGCGTGCCCAGCGTCGACGGCGCTACCAGTGCCTGAATCTCGACCAGCAGCGGACGCGTGCCTTCTATGCCGGCAAACACCGCCGCGCCCGGGCTCGACGCATCCCGGTCGCCGAGGAACAGCTCCGACGGGTTCGAAACTTCGCGCAGTCCCTCGGTCGCCATCTCGAACACGCCGATCTCGTCAGTCGGCCCGAAGCGGTTCTTGACGGCGCGCAGGATCCGGAAAGTGTGTCCGCGGTCGCCTTCGAAATACAACACGGTGTCGACCATGTGCTCGATCACCTTCGGGCCGGCGATCTGGCCATCCTTCGTCACGTGTCCCACGAGCAGCAGCGCGCTGCCGACGCGCTTGGCGTGACGGATCAGCGCCTGCGCCGCGGCCCGCACCTGGCTGACCGTTCCCGGTGCGGCCTCGATAGCCTCGGCCCACAACGTTTGAATGGAATCGATGACGATGAGATCCGGTGGCGGACCGGCTTCGAGAGTCGCCAGGATCTGAGCTAAGCTCGTCTCGCAGGCTAGGGCGACGGGCGCATCGCTCAATCCCAGACGCGCAGCGCGCAAGCGCACCTGCGCCGCGGCTTCTTCACCGGAGAAGTACACTGCCCGCCGGCCGGCATTGGCCAGCGATGCGGCAAGCTGCAGCAGCAATGTCGATTTGCCGATGCCTGGCTCGCCGCCGATCAGCAACGCCGAGCCCGGAACGACTCCGCCGCCCGTGACGCGATCGAGTTCGCCGATGCCGGTCGAAAATCGCGGGGCCTCCTGCGTCGAGCCTTTGAGCCCTTCGAGCACGATCACACGCCCGCTCGACTTGCGCGACAGCCCCGTACCCGGCGGCGCCACCGCCTCCGTCTCCTCGATCAGCGTATTCCACTCGCCGCACGACGGGCACTTGCCCTGCCACCGCGGAGATGTCGAACCGCAGTTCTGGCACACGAAGACGGTCTTGCTCGGCTTGGCCATCAGTTGTTCTGGTCGATGTAGTGGCGATGAAAGCGCGTCCCGAGCCGTGTCAGCACCTCATAGCCGATGCTGCGCGCAGACAGTCCCACGGCCTCCAGCGGCAGTTCCGGTCCGATGAGATCGACGAACTCGCCCCGCTGCGGAGCCGGTTCGCCGATGTCGGTGATGTCGACCGTGATCAGGTCCATCGACACACGTCCGACGACCGGCGCCAGCTGGCCGCGAATGGAGACCAACCCGCCCGTCTCGCCATTGGCAGCGCTCGCGTGCCGGAACACACCGTCGGCGTACCCTGCCGCGATCGTCGCGATGCGGCGCGTCGACGTTGCCTTGTAAGCCGCCGAGTAGCCGACGCGCGCGCCAACCGGAACGTCCGCGATCTGCAGGATGCGCGCCGAGACGCGCACCACCGGCTGCACCGGACACGTGCGATGCGCAGTCGCCTGGCCGCCGTAGAGCGCATAGCCGGGGCGCACCAGATCGAAATGGTAGGGCTGGCCCAGCATCAGACCGTCGGACGCAGCTAAGCTCGCGCGTGCCTTCGGCAGCTTAGCGCGCAGGCGCCCGAAAGTTTCGAGCTGCTCGCGGTTCATCGGATGTTGCGCATCGTCGGCGCACGCGAGGTGGCTCATGATCAGCGCGATGTCGAGGCGCGAGGTGAGGGTTTCGTCGGCGAGCAGGGCATCGAGCCGTGCTGCGGGCATGCCGAGACGGTTGAGACCGGTGTCCACATGCAGCGCAACAGCAGGCGCCGGCGCGGACGCGCTCGCCAGCTGCACCCACTCAGCCGCTTCATCGGTGTTCGTCATCACTGGACGCGCGCCAAGCGCCGCAATGTCGCGAGCCGAGCCGGGAAGCACACCATCGAGGACATAGACGGTCGCACCCGGCGCCGACGCCAGTGCGGCCTTCGCCTCGCCGAGCGTCGCAACAAAGAAGCTGCGGCAGCCCGCCTGATAGAGCGCCGGTATCACGCGCGCCGCACCGAGACCGTAAGCGTCCGCCTTCACGACGGCCGCGCATCCCGCCGGGGCAACGCGCTTAGCGAGTGCGCGCCAGTTGGCCTGGATCTGACCGAGATCGACAGTGACGACGCCCGTCGCTCCAGCGGGAATGCTCGCGCCCGACGCCCGCGCGATCACGCGCTGCGGCGCCTCATGCGCGGCATCGATGATCTGGGCGGTGCGGGTCGTCCGGTCCGACAACGGGGCTCCTTCCCCCCGAAAAAGGGAGCTTCTCCGCAGTTCTAGCCCCGAATCGAGCCTCAAACGAGGCATTCCAGCGCCGCATCCTGTCATCCCGGCCAAGGGAGCGTAGTAACCGCCGAGCCGGGACCCAGGAGAGAATCGCCGCAGGCACAAAGTGTCTTCGACACGAATTGCGCTGGATCCCGGGTCTAGCTCGCGGTGCTCGCTTCGCCCGGGATGACAACAAACAACTCAGCCTAGTAGTCGTTGCCCTTATACGTCGCGGTCTGATACTCGCGGGCGAGGTTGCCGAAGCGCGTGAGGTGGCTCTCGAACGCCAGCTCGACCGTGCCGACGGGGCCGTGACGCTGCTTGCCGATGATCACCTCGGCCTTGCCGGACACCTGCTGCATCTTCGTCATCCACTCGCCGAACTCGGCCGTGCCTTCCGAAGGCTTCAGCCGCTCGACGTAGTACTCCTCGCGGAACACGAACATGACGACGTCAGCGTCCTGCTCGATCGAGCCCGACTCGCGAAGGTCGGAGAGCTGCGGCCGCTTGTCCTCGCGCTGCTCCACCTGACGCGAGAGCTGCGACAGCGCGATGATCGGCACCTGCAGCTCCTTGGCGAGAGCCTTGAGGCCAGTGGTGATCTGAGTGATCTCCTGCACGCGGTTGTCGCTGCGTCCTGATGTGCCGGTGAGCAGCTGCAGGTAGTCGACGATCAGCAGACCGAGGCCCTTCTGGCGCTTCAGCTTGCGCGCACGAGCGGCAAGCTGTGCGATGGAGATGCCGCCCGTCTGGTCGATGTAGAGCGGGCTTTCGCTCATGACGCGGCTCACTTCGACGAGCTTGCGGAACTCCGCCTCGTTGATCATGCCGCGGCGGATCTTCTCCGAGCCGATCTCCGACTGCTCGGAAAGAATACGCGTGGCGAGCTGCTCGGCCGACATTTCGAGCGAGAAGAATCCGACGATCGCGCCATCGATGGCCTTGATCGTTCCGTCCGCTTGCTGCTGCGCCTTGTACGCTTTGGCAACGTTGTAGGCGATGTTGGTGGCCAGCGCCGTCTTGCCCATCGAAGGACGGCCGGCGAGAATGATCAGGTCCGAAGACTGCAGGCCGCCGAGCTTTGAATCGAGATCGACGAGTCCGGTCGACAGACCCGACAAGTGGCCGTCGCGTTCGTATGCCGCTGCGGCCATCTCGATGGCGGTGGTCAGCGCATCACCGAAGCCGAGGAAGCCCGAGCCGTACTTGCGTTGCTCGGCGAGGCTATAGAGCCGTCCCTCGGCGTCCTCGATCTGAATCCGCGGCGTCAGATCGACAGGGCTGTCATAGGCGTTGTTGACGAGGTCTTCGCCGATGATGATCAGCGCCCGGCGCGTGGCGAGGTCATAGACCGTACGCCCGTAGTCCTCGGCGTTGATGATCGTCGTCGCGTTCGCCGCAAGCGTTCCGAGATACTGAGGAACGGTGAGGTTCGGCGAGATCGGCTCGGCCGTCTCGAAGAACGTCCGCATCGTGATCGGCGTCGCCTGCTTGCCGGCGTGGATCAGCTTGCCGGCGACCTCGTAGATCTGCTGGTGCAGCGGATCGTAGAAGTGCTGCGGGTCGAGGAACGCCGAGACCCGGTCCATCGACTCGTTGTTGACGAGCACGGCGCCGAGCAGCGCCTGCTCCGCCTCGAGGTTATGAGGGGCCTGACGGAAGGGGATGGAATCGACGGGGTTGCTGAGCGTTGCAACGCGGTCGGAGATTTGGAGAGCGGTGTTTGCCATACCTCGACGGTATCCGATTCAATCGGTCCGTCGTCGAGCGGCGCTGCGGTCCCGTCCCCACTATGCACATGGGGACGGGATTTCGTTTGCACCGGCGCGAATCGCTTGGTGCGATTATTCGCTTGCCTGCTCGCCGTCTTCGGAAGGAGCAGCGCCGTCCTCGAACACGCCATCCGGATCGAAGGTTTCGAGCTCGATCTTCTCTTCCTTGACCATGGTGACGTCTTCGCCGCGCGCCTGGCGATCGGCTTCCTCTTCCGAGCGAGCGACGTTCAGCGTCACGTTGACGATCACTTCGGGATGCAGCGCGACGCGCACCTTGTGCAGGCCGAGGTTCTTGATCGGACGCTCCAGGATGACCTGCTTGCGGTCGATGGTGAAACCGCCGGCCGTGACGGCCTCGGCGATGTCACGCGTGGCAACCGAGCCGTACAGCTGACCGGTGTCGCCGGCCGAACGGATGGCAGGGAAGATTTTGCCTTCGAGCTTCTCGGAGACGGCCTCGGCCTCCTTCTTCAGCTCGAGGTTGTTGGCTTCGAGCTGGGCACGCTGCGAATCAAAGTGCGCGCGGTTGGCTTCCGTAGCGCGCAGTGCCTTCTTCTGCGGCAGGAGGAAGTTACGGGCATAGCCGTCCTTGACGTTGACGACGTCGCCCATTTGGCCGAGCCGGCCGATACGCTGAAGCAGAATGACCTGCATTTTGAAAACTCCTTCTCTCTAACTTTCCATTCGATTTGGTTTGAACCGGCCGCGTCATGACGCAAACGTCAGGACGGAGGCCGATCGTTGGGGGGAGGGGGTGGCGGTGGCTTGCGCATCGGCCAGATCGCTTCGGCGAGGCCGAGCAGCGCAGTACCGAGTAGGCCGATCGAGTTTGTCAGAAACAGCAGCGCGTAAAGGCCCCACAGCGCGAATGCGCGCCACGGCCGCCCGCGCGTGACGTAGTGCACGACCGCAAGCCCGAGCAGCACGTAAGCGAAGAACAGCGTGCCCGCGAATGCACGCGCCATCATGCCAATCAGGCCGTCTAAGAAGCCCGCGCCGGTGAACACCGCGAGCATCAACGGTGTTGCCGGCGGATACAACATGGCCGCGATATCGGGCCACGGTTGCTGCAGGCGGCTGGACGCAAGCGTGATCCGCCCCGCCAGCCATAGATTGAACAGCAGGCTGCTCATGCTCGAGATCGCCGAGGCAGCAGGCCACAGCACCACGACCAGATCGGCGACTTCATCGATTTCGGCCGGGCCCAGCTTCGGAGCATCCGGCATGTTCGACAATTCGCCCGCGGCGAAGGCCTTCAGCATCTCGCGCAACGCGGCGCGCAACGCTTCGAGGTCACCGCCCAACAGAATGAGCGTGAGCGCCGCAAAGGCCCCGGACATTAGCGCTGCCGCGATGACAAGGCGCCCGACCGGATAATACTCCGTCGTGCCGTTGGGCCCTTGGCGGTTGAGCGATGCGAGGTAGGTCAGAACGACGACCGGCAGCGCCTGACTAAGCGCGAACAGCAGTGCCAAGATCGGCGAGAGGGTGACTAGAACGAGGGACGTTCCGGCAATGCCTGCCACGACGGCAGCGGTCGGCCCGAGGCCGAGCCCGGCGAGGAACAGCGCCAGCGGCGTCAGCAGGACCAGGATCATCCGCATGAGCACGGGCCCCGTGGTCGCGGACGCGAACACGATTGCCGCGACAAGGCCGGCACCCAATGCGATGAGCAGACGATACGGTATCAAGACAGCTGTCCCGCGATCTTCGCGGTTAGAGACGAGAGCGGTTCCCCGCCTCGCCCCAACCTCGTGCAGGCCCCTATTGGCCACGCACTTACTTGGCGTTCAGTGCCAGGCCCCTAGCCATTACAACTAGCGGCCCAGCGCCTTGAGTTCTTACTTCAGCACGTACGGCAGCAAGCCGAGGAAGCGCGAGCGCTTGATGGCGCGTGCCAGCTCGCGCTGCTTCTTCGCCGAGACGGCCGTGATGCGCGACGGCACGATCTTGCCGCGCTCCGACACGTAGCGGCCGAGCAGGCGCACGTCCTTGTAGTCGATCTTCGGCGCATGCTGCCCCGAGAACGGGCAGGTCTTGCGACGGCGGTGGAAGGGACGGCGTGCTCCCCCGCCTGCGGGTCCAACGTCAGCCATGGTTTATTCCTCCGAGCCCGAACCAGTTGTCTCGCGCGGTGGGCGAGGGGGACGATCGCCGTCGCGGGGGGGACGATCCCCCTCGCGCGGAGGGCGGGGACGGAACGTCGAGGCACCGCCCTCGCGGTCGCCGCCGCGGAAGCCGCCGCCGCCACCGGGACGCCCGCCATCGCGGTCGCCGCGGAAACCACCACCGCCGCCGCCGCCACGGAAGCCGCCGCCGCCACCGCCCCTGCCGCCGAACCCGCCGCGATCACCGCGGTCGCCGCGCTCGTCGCGGTCGCTCTTGCGCAGCATCACCGACTGCTCGGTCTCATGCTGCTCGACCTTCACGGTGAGGAAACGGAGGATTTCAGGTGACAGGCCCATGCGGCGCTCCATCTCGGCAAGTGCTGCCGGCGGAGCATCGATGTTGAGCAGCGAGAAGTGCGCCTTGCGGCTCTTCTTGATCTTGTAGGCGAGCGACTTCACGCCCCAATACTCGGACTTGGTGACCTTGCCGCCACCCTGCTCGATAATGTCGGTATATTCTTTGGTCAGCGTCTCGACCTGCGTGTTCGAGACGTCCTGGCGTGCCAGGAAGACATGCTCGTATAACGGCATGTGGAAGCCTTTCCTTTGTTTGGCCGCTCCGGCGCAAAGCCCCTTATGGACCTGAGAAAGGCCCAAGCAGGTCACCCATGAGAGCGAAGACACCGGGAACCAGGCCCCTTAAGGCCCGACCGCTCAAGGGTTTCCCCCAGGCACGGCTCCCCGTTCAGCCTCCAGCCGAAGCGAGCAAGAGGCGCCTTATAGCTGAATTTTCCCGTCCGGCAAGCGCGCATGGCCATCAAGCCCCACAATCTGGGCTGGAGCGCGCGGGTTAGCGCGGCTGCTTCCCCGACCACAGGCGCTGGGGGCGCGAGCGTTCCGCGATATCGCGCTCCAGCAACCGGCGCAGCGCGCGATCGATCTCCGGCCTCTGCTCCGACGGCTCGTTGTCGAGCTCCGATCGCAAATGCTTACCAATCACTAACAGTGCTTTGACTTGTTTATCGTTGACCATGCCACTTTACCGCTATGCAGGGGCAACGTAACGCCGCGCCAGTCGTTCCTTATGGCAAGGCCCCGAGGTGGCCGCGGGCTTCTCGCTCGGGCCATCCTTGAGCTTGGAAATGACCGTCGGGCGGCTCGTCCGTCGTTCCGTCGGCTCTTTGGACGAGGATCGAGCATGCCCCCACAAAAGCGTTCAGCAGCGCACCGGTCGACGAAGCCCCGATCCGCGAAAGCAACGTTCCCAGCGCGCAAATCCGCCAGATCGCAGCGCCGCCGCACCAAAACGCAGGCGCTGGCCCTCAGCGACGCGGTGCTGCGTGAGACCGTCGGCAGCACGCACTTTCCCAACCCCATGCAGGCATTCGAACCCCTGCGCAAAACCATCGTCGACCGCCAGATCGCATTCTTCGGGATGGTAATGGCGTGGTCGCCAGCGCGGATCATCGTCAATCAGCAGGCAGCGTTCTGGGAAGCCGTCGCCAACGATGCCGGGAACGACCGCGAGCGATCCCGCAAACCCGCGCGCAAAGCCAAGAAACACCGCTAGGTCGCACGCGCCAGTTAGCGCGGGGTCAACCCAGCCGAGTCGATCAGCACGTCCTCGACGTGCCACATCGTGTGCGCGGGGAACAACGTTCCCTCGACTGATACGCGCTTGCCGATCGGCAGCTGGGTGTCGACGGCTTCGCCTGCGATCTGGATTTGCGCGACAGGGGCCTCGACGCTCTGCGCCGCATCGTCGTCGCCAGCTTCAGCCGGCGGGGCATCCACGCAGACCGGCGAGTCGAGCGCGATATACGTGTAGTCGAACGCACCCTGCGCTTCATGATTGCCTTTGCCGGATTTCAGTACGCCCTCGAGCGTGGCCGTCTTGTCGAACAGCAAGCGGTCGTGCCCCTCGCACGCCATCGCACCGGCGGGCACCCAGCACGCGATCAGGCAATTGAAGATCAGTCGCTTCGACATCCGCTTCTCCCGAGGGTCGCAATGCGCACCATAGCCCGGAAGGGGGCCGCAAAAACGCCCTCAATGAAGCGACGTTACCCGCACCTAGGCCAGCGGAACCCCATCGGCCCGGGTGATCCGGCAACCCTCCACGACATGCACCGCGACCGCCCGCAGGCGTTCAGGATCACGCTGGCCGACACGCACTGCGGCCATGATCCGCAGCGCCAGCGCGCGCTTGATCCCAGACTTTTCCGGCTCGGCACGGACGGTGGTGCGCCCCTCAACCTCGGTCAAGGCCTCGTCGAGCGCCCGGCCCATGATCGAAAGCGTTTCGGGATCAAAAGCTTCGCGGTGGGACATGGTGCTCTCCCTTGCTCTTGCGGGGAGCCAGACCACGCGGGCCTTACAGGATCATGACAGCCGGGGGCCGCCGGCCGGCACGGCTCCCATGGCCTCCAGCGGCGCGCTTGACAGCGGCTGGCGGGGCGTGTTTCTGCCGCCATCACCCGTCACAGAAGCCTTATCTTACATGGCCATCGCATTCGTTTTCCCAGGGCAGGGCAGCCAGGACGTCGGCATGGGCCTCGAGCTGGCGCGCAACTTCGGTAGCGCCCGCGCCGTGTTCGCCGAGGTCGATGAGGCGCTGGGCCAGGATCTCTCCAAGATCATGTGGGAGGGCCCGAAGGAAACGCTCACCCTTACCGAGAACGCCCAGCCGGCACTGATGGCAGTATCGATGGCCGTCATGCGCGTGCTCGAGATGGAGCATGGCTTTAGCCTCAAGGACCGGGTGAAGTTCGTCGCCGGCCACTCGCTCGGCGAATACTCGGCCCTCGCGGCCGCAGGCGCATTCTCGCTCTCCGACGCAGCCCGTCTTCTCAAGCTGCGCGGCCAGGCAATGCAGGCTGCTGTCCCGGTCGGCAAGGGCGCCATGACGGCGCTTCTCGGCGTCGGTATCGATGTCGCCCGCAAGGTCGCTGAGGATGCCGCCCAGGGCGACGTCTGTCAGGTCGCCAACGACAACGAGCCGACGCAGGTCGTTCTCTCCGGCGAAAAAGTCGCCCTCGACCGCGTCCCCGAGATCGGCAAGGCGCACGGCGTTCGCCGCGCGGTTCCGCTCCCTGTCTCTGCACCTTTCCATTGCGCGTTGATGCAACCTGCCGCCGACGCCATGCGCGAGGCACTCGCCAACGTGACGATCAACGCGCCCGTCGTGCCCGTCATCGCCAACGTTCTGGCGTCGCCAATCAGCGATCCCGATGAGATCAGGAAGCGCCTCGTTGAGCAGGTCACCGGCACCGTCCGCTGGCGCGAGTGTGTTACGTACATGACTGCCAACGGCATCACGGATGTCTACGAGATCGGCGCCGGCAAGGTTCTCGCCGGCCTCGCCAAGCGCATAGATTCCACGCTCAACGCTGCAAGCATCGGCACGCCTGCCGACATCGACGCCGCGCTTCCGCGCCTCAACTCGTAAGGGATTTCAGGATGTTCGACCTGACTGGCAAGACCGCGCTCGTCACCGGCGCGACCGGCGGCATCGGCGGCGCCGTAGCGCGCGCGCTTTACGCCCAGGGCGCGACAGTCGCCGTCTCCGGTCGTCAGCCCGAAAAGCTCGAGGAATTGGCGAAGGAGTTCGGCGATCGCGGGCACGTCCTCCCGTGCGATCTGGCCAAGCGTGACGAGGTCTCGAAGCTGATCGAGCAGGCCGTCGGCAAGCTCGGCCGCCTCGACATCCTCGTCAACAACGCCGGCCTCACCAAGGACAACCTCTTCATGGTGATGAAGGACGAGCAGTGGGACGACGTGATCGCCGTCAACCTCACCTCGACCTTCATGCTGTGCCGCGCCGCCGCCCGCGCGATGCTCCGCGCCAAGCCGAACTTCGGGCGCATCATCAACATTTCCTCCGTTTCAGGCGTGTTCGGCAATCCGGGGCAGGGCAACTATGCCGCCTCCAAGGCGGGCCTGATCGGCATGTCCAAGGCGCTGGCCTATGAGGTCGCGTCGCGCAACATCACCGTCAACACCATCGCGCCGGGCTTTATCGCCTC
>CALRVN010000035.1:0-16745 GCA_943371625.1 Hyphomicrobium sp. CS1GBMeth3 | reverse complement strand
ATAGTCCATCGGTGCCAGGCGGTCAGTGCGCAAGCGCGCACATCCGTGGTGCGAATTCGATCCGCTGGCACCGACAGATCGCCGTACTTTTGGCCGATGTGCTAAAACAAACGCTTCACAGCGTGCGCCGCCCGGCGCTGGAATGCACCATGATCGACTGGGACGACGTTCGTTACTTTCTCGCCGTAGCGCGCGGAGGCTCGGTGCGGGCCGCCGCCGGGCGTCTCGGGGTGAATCACGCGACCGTGCTGCGACGCATCGCTCAGCTCGAGGAACGCCTCGGGACGCAAATGTTCGAAAAGCTGCCTTCGGGCTACCGTCTGACGGCTGCGGGCGAGGAAGTCCTTGAGCTGGCGGAGCAGATGGAAGCGTCATCGCACCAGCTGGAGACGCGCGTCTTGGGCCGCGACCAGAGCGTGCGCGGACTTCTGCGGGTGACGCTGACACCTATCCTCGCGACACACCTGCTCATCCCGGACTTCGCCGATTTCGCGCGTCTGCATCCGGACATCGAGATGGAAATCCTGTCGTCCGGCGAGCTGGCAAATCTGACCAACCGCGAGGCCGACGTCGCGATCCGCGTCGTCTACGACCGCAAAACGCTGCCGCTTAATCTTCACGGCCTGAAGGGTCCGGAGCTTTTCGGCGGCGTCTACATATCCCGCGATCGACTATCCACATGGCGCGCGGGCGCGCGTGATCCCATCCGGTGGATCGTCATAAGCGCTCATGGCATTCCGGAGTGGGCCAGCGAGGGTGATGTTCGCACCACGGGGGTTCCGTTCAGGACCACGGACGCCGCGGCGGAAATCGTTGCTGTTCGGCAAGGGCTCGGGATCACGACATTGCCGTGCTTCGTCGGAGATGCCGACCCCCTCCTGGTGAGAGTGCCGGGCGCCGACCTGCACATGTACGGAACGCTCTGGCTTCTTACACAGGGCGAGACGCGCAAGACGAAGCGCGTGCGGCTCTTTACTGAGTTCGTATCCCGCAGGCTCGCCGAGCACGCTCCGCTTCTCGCGGGGCTCTCGACACCGCGCGACTGACGCGCTGCAGATGGCCTACGTCGCCTGCAGTGGATAAGTGCCTCCAAGCGGCATCCCCAACGTCCGACATGGGTGAGACGCGTCAATGTGAGTGCGTTGGCGTCAGGTCCGGTCAGCATCCCGCAGCGGCCAACGCATCGAGGCTGAGCGACCGCCGTGGAGGGCCAGACGCGAACGCGCATCGCTCTTCAACGCAGGGGCTACGATCCGCGGCTGCCGAAACCAATCACTATTCATGGCCGAAGGCATACAAGAAAACGGAGGAGGCAACCGCGTAGCCCAAAAGATAGAACCAGCGCTACACCTCGCAGCAAACTGACCGACAATACGCTTTCATCTGCTGCCCTCGCCTTCCGACATCACGGGAGCGGTGTGCACGTGTAACCGTAGCTGCTGATCTGCTTCATGATCTGAGCGGATGCCGTAATAATCCCCTCGATCTTCTCGCGCCCGAGGGCTGCGGCCACACTCTCTGTGCTGTAGTCCCTCAGCGGGTCGCCCTTTTGCGCCTCCACATAGCTGCACGCGCGGTCCGAGTAGCAGGCAATGGAGAGGCCCTCCAGCGAAGCTGATTGTGTCTTAAGACAGAGTTGTTCGATTGACTTGCTAGCATTCTCGGCAGACGTGGCGCGCGGCGCCCCGGGGAGAACGACGAGAAGGCAGCATATCGGTACAGCACAACACTTCCACATGAGGCGTCCTCCCTCTGATCTGCCGGGCCAGAAGAGTAGTTGAGCCGATTGGCCCGCCAAAGGGGAAAAGGAGTAAGCGCGGCTGCCGTACTTGCAGGGCGGCCTGACCTGATAGCCCCGAGAAGCTTGGTTCCGCTAAGGGTCAACTGCACTCATCTAGCCAGCCTCGACTTCGGCCGGTTCCGCACCCAGAGCGGACGTGGTGGGAAGGCATTGCGCGTGGGTGGATAGTGCTGCAGTCGACTTCCGTATTGGGACATCTGGTCATCGTCGCGTAGTGCGTCGCCGTCATGACGGGTTACCGCCGGAGCGCTTCTACGAGATAATCTACGAAGCAGCGGACCCGAACCGGCAGGTGCGCTCCGCCGACAAACACCGCATTGATTTCCTCGACATCACCGGGATTGAATTCTTCCAACAGCGGCACGAGCGCGCCGGATCGAATTTGATCCTCGACCGTCTCTGCCCCGACACGGGTGATGCCGACGCCCTCGGCTGCGAGTTGGCCGAGGGTCTCCCCGTTGTTCGCTTCCACGCTGCCCTTGATCGACAGCGAATATTCGCGGCCATCCTTGCGAAAGGGCCAGGTGGGCGCAGCTCGCCGGAAACTGAACCCCAGGCAGTCATGGCCAAGTAGGTCTTCAGGGACTTGGGGCGCGCCGCGCCGCGCCAGATATTCAGGCGATGCGACGATGACCTTGCGGGTATCCCCGAGCTTACGGGCAGTCAGCGGCCCATCAGGAAGCGGACCGAACCGTATTCCTACATCGGCTTGCCCTCCTGCAATGTCGACAACAGTGTCGGTCAAGTTGATGTCGAGGAGGATGTCGGGATATCGCCGAATGAAGTCCCCAAGAACCGGCACCAGAAACATCCGGCCATAGAGGATGGACGTGCTCACCCGCAGGCGCCCGCGCGGCGAACTCTGATTAGAGACGAGTTGCTCCGCTTCTTGGAAGTCGGCGAGGATGCGTCGGGCCGCTGATAGATATGCCGCCCCCTCGGGCGTGACCGTGAGAGATCGCGTTGACCGCAGCAGCAACCGAACGCCCAGCCGCGCCTCGATGCGGTCGATGACGCGCGCGATTGATGAGGGGGCAAGGTTCAGGCGCCGCGCCGCTGCCGAGAAACTTCCGGTGTCGACGACGAGGATGAACAGTTCGAGGTCGCTGCCCCAATCTGCGGTAATGCCCATCTATGCGCTCCGCGCAAAGGACCTTAGCGATACACAAGCCTACATGCTTGGATCCAAACGCTCCATCTTTGCGTCAAGACGGATAATGGGTGAGCGAATTCATCTCACGCTCACAGGCCAGGGTGACCGACAGCAAGCGGAGAAAACTTATGATTGCGCCGTTGACCATCGACATTGCCGACGAACGGCTTGCTGCCATCGCGGCAAAGGTTTCGGGCTACGATTGGAGCCAGCTTCCGGATGTCGGCGGTTGGTCGGCAGGGGTTGGGATTGCAGACCTGAAGCGGCTGGTCGCCTACTGGCAGACAGATTTTATCTGGCGGGATGTTGAGCGCCGCCTCAACCGGCTTCCGAACTTCATCACCAATGTCGAGGGCGAGCGGATCCACTTCCTGCATAAACGCGGGGACGGCTCCAAGCCCCCCGTCTTGCTTCTCCATGGGTGGCCGGGATCTTACCTTGAGTTCGAGCGGCTGCTCGATCCGCTTGTGGCGGATGGACACGATGTGGTCATCCCATCGCTGCCCGGCTTCGCGTTCTCGACGCCGATCACGCGTGTGATCGGCCCGCGACGGGCCGGTGAGCTCATACATGGCTTGATGGTCCAGCTGTTCGGGGAAACCCGATACGTCGTCCAAGGCGGTGACTGGGGAGCCCACATCGCGAGCTGGATGGCGCACGATCGACCCGATGCACTGCTCGGCTTCCACATCAACATGGCCTACATTTTCGCACAGGACGCCACCCCAACCTCGACCGAGGAAAAGACATTCTTCGCCCGCCGCGATGAAATGCTAGATCTTGAAACTGGGTACAACCACGAGCAGGAAACGCGTCCGCAGACGCTAGGCGTTGCAATGGCCGACAGCCCGGTGGGCGCGGCGGCCTGGATACTGGAAAAGTTTGGTAAGTGGGCGGACCTTCCGAAACGGGCCGATGGCAGTCCCGATCTCTGGAGCAAGTTTTCAGAAGAGACGCTGCTCACAAACATCATGCTTTATCTGGCGCCGTCTTCATTTGTCACCGCCAGCTGGATCTACCACGGCAAGCGCCTGGAAGGATCGGAGCGCTTTCCCCAAGGCACGTGCGTCACCACTCCGATGGGCGTAGCGGCGTTCCCCGATCCTGTGTTTCTGCCAACGCCGCGTTCGTTTGTGGAGAAGACCTATAATGTCGTGCACTGGACGGACATGCCGAGGGGCGGCCACTTCGCCGCGCTGGAAGAACCCCAACTGATGCTGACCGATCTTCGTACTTTCATCGGCACCGTCTCATGACTGAGCAGATAAAAAACGTCGATACAGACAGCCTGCGGGTTGCCTATGTCGAGCAGGGTCCAGCCGATGGCTGGCCTGTGATCCTGTCGCACGGTTTCCCGTACGACGTGCACGCCTTCGATGGCGTAGCCCCGATCCTGGTGCATGCGGGCGCGAGGGTCATCATGCCCTATACACGGGGGTTCGGACCAACGCGTTTCCTTTCCGCCGCTGCCATGCGCAACGGCCAACAGGCTGCACGTGGTCTCGACATCATCCAGTTCGCCGAGGTACTGGGCCTGAACTGTCCGATCCTCGCCGGCTTCGATTGGGGAGGCAATGCATCGTGCGTGGCGGCGGCGTTATGGCCGGAACGGATTGGCGGCCTCATCTCCTATGCCGGCTACGACATCATCGACGTGAGCGCGCAACGACATCCGGTTTCGCCCTCGCTTGAACGCGTCTTCTGGTACCAGCATCTCTTTCAGACCGAACGCGGACGCGAATGCCTGGCTGAACATCGGCGCGACCTGTGCCGGCTGCTGTGGCGCGAGTGGTCGCCCTGCTGTGACTTCGATGAGGCAGCATTTGAGCGGTCGGCAGTATCCTTCGACAATCCCGACTTTGTCGATGTCGTAATCCACGCCTACCGCCACGTCTTCGGCCTCGAGGCCGGCGACCCTCTATTGCAACCTCTTGAGGACCGCCTGGCGCAGAAGCCTGCGATAACTGTGCCGACGGTGACGATCGACGGTGCCGCCGACCCACTCAAACCCGGCGGCACGGGCGGTCATGCGAACCTGTTCGTCGGAAAGCATGAGCATCGGGTCGTCGCTGCGGGGCATAACTTACCGCAAGAGAAGCCTGAGCAGTTCGCCGAGGCGATCGTTAAGGTCCAGGGCTGGCTGTGAGGTCTTTGCGTGGAGCTGCTAGGCTGGCTGGATAGCGTGAAAACAAGACTGACGCGCATATCACGCAAGCGTAACGTGAAGGTATATCCCCGGAACGCTCACCTTCCGATTGTTCGTTCCTTTACGCAGGATTGGCGGAGGTTTGCGTGATGCAGGCAGACGACCGGTCTAGCTTTCGATGCAGACCCGGGGTTGCCCTCATCGCTTGAGCCAACGCCGTCGCGCGCCCACTTCCGCTCCTGGGACAAACCGCCTCAAGCTGTTGCACGTTTTCTCATCGACGCCGGGTAGCCCTCGGCGGACATAGAGCTTGCCCGTTGCATCGAGGATTGTTCGATTGCCAAGCTCTCACTTCGCAGTGGACGCCTGGGAAAACTCTGCCCATGCACGTTTCAATTCGCGTATCGGGTCGAAACCAATGGCGTCTGCAAGCGCTAAGAACTCAATGACGTCGACACGACGCTCCAGCGTCTCGACCTTGGCAACGTAGGACTGTGGCTTTTCAAGGCTGACGGCGACAGCTTGTTGCGTCAGGCCTGCAGCGAGCCGCGCAGCGACAAGGCGCTCGACGAGCTCCCGATAAACTGGATTGTGGATCGTGCTGGCCAACGGCGCGCCATCCTATTGTGGGCAGGCGCGCGAAGAGCTAAACCCATTATGGGATTATCCCAAAATCGGATTGACGGTTGAATTGTGGGGGAGTCATCTGCGCAGCGACAAAAGAACCAAGAGCCACCTTTGCGCGTGCAGCTCGAGGCGAGCCGCGAGCGCTGCGGCGCGCTCAACAAACGGATCGAGAGGGTTCCTCATGGGACCGAGGCTTGAATAGGCTGACGTTAGAAAAAGTGGCAGGGCTCACGAAGCCGGGTCGCTACTGCGACGGCGGTGGGCTTTACTTGTGTGTGAGAAACGGGGGCAGCCGTCAGTGGGAATTTCGGTTTCGCTGGGGCAAGGCCAGAAAGGTCGTCGGGCTCGGTGGTTTCCCAGCTGTTTCACTGGCAGCCGCCCGGGAGGCGGCCGTCACGGCGCGCGAGCAACTAAGGAGCGGAGTGGATCCGCTCGATCACCGCCGGACTAAGATGGCGGAGGCCGAGGTCCACATCCCCACGTTCGGCGTGGTGGCCGACGAATACCTAGCGACGATGGAGCCATCGTGGAAGAACAGGACACACCGCGCAAATTGGCGTCGGAGTCTAAAAGTGCAGGCCAAGCCACTGCGCAGCATGCGCGTGGACTTGATCGATAGCGACGATGTCGTCCGCACGCTAATGCCCTATTGGCAAAGCCGTCCCGAGACGGGCCGTCGCCTCCGCGGCCGCGTCGAGCGAATTTTGGACGTTGCTCGGGCGAAGAAATATCGATCAGACGAGAATCCGGCGGCCTGGACCGGTCACCTTCAGCTCAGGTTGCCGGAGCAGAAGGGCAGGCGCGGACACTACAAAGCGGTGCCTTGGCAAGCGATACCGGAGTTCATGGCCAGCTTGAGGTTGAGGGACGGCGTGGTGGCCGCCTGTCTTGAATTCACGATTTTGACCGCCGGTCGGTCAAGTGAGACTCGCTTTTCTGAAACAGGTGAAGTCGGCTACGACGGGCGGGTCTGGATCGTCCCTGCCGAGCGCATGAAGCGCGGAGTTGAGCACGGCGTGCCGCTCAGCCGAGACGCATTGAAATTGTGGAAGCGATACGAGCATGCCGAGCGGAAGATTGTGTTTCGCGCGTCTGACGGCGAGCCCATGTCGGAAAATGCCATGCTGGCGGTGATCAAGGACATGAAGGTCGACGCCACCGTGCACGGCTTCCGCTCGAGTTTCCGAGATTGGGCCGGTGAGGCGACCGACTATCCGCGAGAGTTGGCGGAGATGGCCCTCTCGCACGTAGTCGGCAATGAAGTCGAGCTCGCTTACCGGCGCGGCCAAGCTATCGAGCGCCGGCGTCAGCTGATGGAGGACTGGGCGGCCTATTGCCGATCCTGGAATGGCATTAGCGGACCTGTTCCTTTGCCTCGCCTCGCACCCGCCAAGAGTGTTCCACGCGCATCGGACGACCGCGAGAGCGTTCTTGCGGCGAGACAGTAGCGTCCCTTGTGAGCCTTAGGATCACCAACCCAGCACGCCAGCTGCGCGCGGCGATAGACCGTGCCCTGCCGCAGATGCCATTTGGACAAATGGGATGCAGTGGGTGGCCAGGGCCGCATTATGGAGATCGGGTGTCAAATTCCCAAACCTTGACCGTTGCGGGAGCTCGTCAAATTAGGTCAACTACCGGCGCTGATACCGAGATTGCGAAGTTCAGAATCTAGGAAGACTGGCATGGTCCCGTTCGCCAACCTAAATTCCCAAACCTTGCTGGTTGCGCGGGCCTACCATCAACGTCAAAGTTCGAACACTGAACTGAGACTGCGAAGTTCTCTTCCATTCATTCGATGGAGACGTGATGTGGCCGAACGCGATGCCGACAGTGCAAACAAGGGGTCACTGTATATCCCGTCCGAAGCTACCCGCCCGTGGGATCCGCTGTCGCTTGCTTACTTCTCAAGGTGCGGGTGGGCATAGGGGTGGGCATAACGCATAGGGCAAAAAGCTAAGTGATTGAAATTAAACGACAATATGGGGTAGTTGGCGCCCCGTAGGGGACTCGAACCCCTGTTCCCAACGTGAGAGGCTGGTGTCCTAGGCCACTAGACGAACGGGACAGCGCTGGAAGCGCCCTCTATATGCAGCAAGGCCTCGCCGATCAAGCCGTTTCTTTGCCGACACAGGCAGATGCGTCGACACGGCCGTTTTTTTCGCCGATCAGCCCGCCCAGGTCAGCGCTTCAATCCGACCGAAGCCACTGGCTCGCCGGTACGCAGATCGATGATCGCGACGACGTCGGCGCCATTAGCCACATAATGCACTGCCAGCCTGTCACCGGAGAGCGATATCGACCGGACCTCGGCGCCCGCCGGGAGTTGCATGCTCAGCTCGGGCCGCAGCACCGCTGTCGAGCTTGCAGGCTGCGTTGACGGCACCGATGCAATGTAGATGATGCGCCCGATGATGGCGGCGAGCCCGGCAAAAAGTAACACGCCGAGCACGACGACGATAATCTTGAGATTCCGCTGCAGCCGCAGCTCCGAGGCCGACGGCACCGCCGCTTCCGTCTCCTGCATCTTAGTCCCTCCCTCGTCGCGGAGGCCAATCGGAGCCCCGTTCGCCACTGATGAGTGATCCCCTGGCCGAGCAGCACATGGGCCCGATCGAGCTGCAGGTGGAAGAGGCAGAGGCCGGAAGCCGCCTCGACAAGCTGCTTGCCCAGCGCGTTCCCGCTCTCAGCCGTGCCCGCGTCCAGGCGCTCATCCGCAGCGGCCACGTCGCCCGCCCCGGCGGCGCGACCATAGGAGACGGCTCCCATAGGGTCAAACCGGGCGAGACGTTCACCATCAACGTTCCCGAGCCCGAGGCGCCCGAGCCTGAAGCCGAAAACATCGCACTCGACGTCGTCCACGAGGATCGCGACGTCATCGTCATCGAGAAGCCTGCTCACTTGGTCGTGCATCCCGGAGCCGGCCACAGCAGCGGAACGCTCGTCAACGCGCTCATCGCCCACTGCGGCGCCAGCCTCTCCGGCATCGGCGGCGTGAAGCGCCCCGGCATCGTGCATCGCCTCGATAAGGGGACTTCCGGCCTCCTCGTCGTCGCCAAGAACGACGCAGCTCATCAGGGGTTGAGCGAACAGTTCGCCGCCCACGGCACTGACGGGCGCATGCATCGCGCCTATCTCGCGATCGTCTGGGGTAAGCCCCTGCGTCCACGCGGATCGATCTCCGCCCGCCTCGAGCGCAGCCGCACCAACCGGACCAAGATCGCGGTCGTGAAGGGCGAAGCCGGCCGCCACGCGGTGACGCACTATGAGGTGGTGAAAACGATCGAGACCTCGCAAGGGCCCGTGTCGCTGCTGCGCCTCGAATTGGAGACCGGCCGCACGCATCAGATACGCGTGCACCTCGCCCACATCGGTCACCCGGTGCTGGGCGACGGCACCTATGCGAGCGGATTTAAAACAAAGTCCGGCCAACTCGGCGAAGCGGCACAAGCCGCCCTAAAGACGCTGGATCGCCAGGCACTGCATGCCGCCGAGCTCGGTTTCGAACATCCGAGATCGGGAAAGTTGCTGCGCTTTGAGAGCCCGCTGCCGGCCGATATGCAGGCCCTGTTGGACGCGCTCGACGCCGATTAGCCGCAAATCCCCGCCTCCGGGCAAAGCCTCCATTAGCATCGCTCGCCATTTATGCGGCTCCGCCGAAGGGTGCGTTAGCGAGGCTCCGGCTAGTGTTGCAGCGCCGATCTGCGAGATTGGCCCACGTAAACCGGCCAATCACGACGATGTGAGCGCCTCTGCGGACAACGCTGCGATGCAGGTGCGACATAGGTGAAGTGCAACAATGTAGCCGTCACCGGCGTATAATTCCCGTCGAGTGCTGAGCATCCCACCGACGGAATTTGGGGAGCTGAGCGTTTCGATTTCAAGGGGCACTGAAGGATAAATGCCCCGCGCGGCATGGCCGCGTAGGATGCTACGAGGGACCGTCCGAAGGCACTGGGCGGCAGATAGTGAAAATGGCAACGACATCTAAGTTTCCGACGATCGCTCAAGGCTCACTGGGTCTATCCCGGTACCTGGAGGAGATCCGTAAGTTTCCAATGCTGGAGCCGGGCGAGGAGTTCATGCTCGCCAAGAGCTGGCAGCAGCATGCTGACCAGGCCTCGGCCGAGAAGCTCGTCACGTCGCATCTGCGGCTCGTGGCGCGCATCGCCATGGGCTATCGCGGCTACGGCTTGCCGATCGGCGAGGTGATCTCCGAGGGCAACGTCGGCCTGATGCAGGCCGTCAAGCGCTTCGATCCCGACAAGGGCTTCCGTCTCGCGACTTACGCGATGTGGTGGATCCGCGCGTCGATCCAGGAGTACATCCTGCGCTCTTGGAGTCTTGTGAAGATGGGCACCACGGCCGCGCAGAAGAAGCTGTTCTTCAATCTGCGACGCGCCAAGAGCCAGCTGCAGGCCCTCGACGAGGGTGACCTTCGCCCCGATCAGGTGAAGATCATCGCGCACAAGTTCGGCGTCAGCGAAGCCGACGTCATTTCCATGAACCGGCGCCTCGGCGGCGACGCGTCGCTGAATGCGCCCGTGCGTAACGACACCGAAGCCGGCGAATGGCAGGACTGGCTCGCCGACGACCAGCCGACCCAGGAGGATACTCTGGGCGAGGCGCAGGAGTTCGACCAGCGCAAGAGCTATCTCTCGAGCGCACTGTCGAGCCTCAACGATCGCGAGCGTCGTATCTTTGAGGCCCGTCGCCTCACCGATCAGCCCGCGACGCTGGAGGATTTGTCGACCGAGTTCGGGGTGTCGCGCGAGCGCATCCGTCAGATCGAGGTACGCGCCTTCGAGAAGGTCCAGAAGGCCGTGCAGTCGGCGGCCCACGCCGACGATGTCGAGCACGTCCACTAACGGACGACTTGCAAAGCTGAACGAGAATTGGCGGCGCCGCTATTGCGGCGCCGTTACTTTTAGATCGGTGACCGACCACGTGTCACCGTTCTTGCTCGCCGCCGACGCAGCCAGCATGCCAATGTGACTTGGACGCTGGGGCGGCTCACCGCGGAAGCTCGCTGCCGGCTTCCCGTTTATCGCAACCTGCACCTCGGGCCCCTTGATCGTCACGCGCAAACTATTGCGCGCGTTGGCGCCCGTCTTGACGTTGGCGAGCTTCGTCCACCCGACCGGCCGCTTGGCGACAACCTTGCCGTCGACGATATGCGCCACCGTGAAATAGCCGTTCGGAGCCACGACGGCCTCGTAGTAATTGCGGCTGTCCTGCACCCAGAACACGAGGCCGGCATAGCTCGCCGTCGGATCGGTAGTCGGCTTGGCAAGCTCCACGCTCGCGCACGCATCGAGGTCGCCAAACACGAAGGCACGATTCCAGCGCAGCGTGGGAGCGCCCGGCGTCGGATCGAACTCCGCTTGCCCGCCCGCGATCTTCACCTGCGCGTCTTTCGTGCCCCACATGGGATCGTGACCGGCGAACGTGTCTTCGAAGAGCACCCGCCCCGTACCGCAATCGCCTGCCGGAGCAGTCGCAGCCGCCGCAATGGCACCTGTCGCATCGCTCGCCGCGTCCCCAACCCCGGCCGAAGCATCCGCAATCGCTGGCGCCCCGAGTTCGGACACCTTGAAGTCCGTCATGTGCCACGTATCGACCACCGCTGGCGACGATGCCACGAGCCCGACATAGCTCGCGGCCTCCGGCGGCTGCCCGCGGAAGCTCGCGACCTCTTTGTCATTGATGCTGAGAAGGACATTCTGGCCCTCGATCTTGAGACGCAGCGCGTTCTTGCCGTTGGGACCGAGATTGAGCGCCGCAGTCTGCTGCCAGCCTACAGGAGGCGCCGGTAGGATTTTGCCACCCGCCTTGCGCGCGATGGTCACCATGCCGTTTCGCGAGATAACAGCCTGGTGGAAGTTGTCCTTGTCGATGACCCAGAACAGCAGCCCCGCATACCCGCGCGCTGCATCCTCGTCGCTGTCGGGCATCGCGACCGTGACGCAGGCCTCGAAATTGGTCGCCGCCTTGCCGGCATTCCACCGCGCCGTCTGCGTACCGGCCTCGGGCGTGAAGGTCGCCTCGCCGCCACTCACACGGAACTGCGCATCCGGCTCACCCCAAGCGCTAGCGCCAGGCTGGAAGTCGCCGCCGATCAGGGCTGGCTCGCTGCAGGCCCAGGCGGGACCGGCAAAAAGCACAGCAAAAAGGGCAAGCGGGGCTAGGCGCATTGATCTTCCTCGCAAAGGCAGCGATTCGTTCTTATCCCAGTATGGCCCAGAAAGCGGCGATCGCTGGCCCTCCAAAGTCCATTTTTATCCCTTCCGGGCAATCACGCCGCGCATGCAACATTAATTTGCTGCGCCGCACCCCTCGGATCTGTGGACGAATCGCTTAGTCTGATTGTGAGGGGGCCGACCTCTCGCAGCTCTGCTCGGAGCTGGACTGAGTGCGCGTCAGAGAAGGAGGGCCGACTGCCCTTGTTATCTCTGAGCCAGATATGTCAGACCTCTGGCGAAATTGGCCAGACGGATGCGTGGCGGGCATGGATAGGGCCGCCCCAGGGAGCATCCGTCGGTTCCGATTATCGGCCTCTGCCGAGCCCTATCCGAGACCGCCGCAATCTCCCGCAACTACCGACTGCCGCAACTAAGCTGCCGTGCCCGTCCCGGCCGGCTAGCTGGTGCGTGGCGTACGCCGGTCGTTCCGTTGCGGACTACATCCCGAGACTGCGGCACAGACTGGAAGATGGAGTGGCCAATGCTGAAGCGCCTTCATCCTACGAAGGTCCCACACGCGTTATCTCCTCAAACCCGCGTCGCCCGTTCGCTTCGGCTCGAATTGGAATGGTTTCGGATCCTGCTCTGGCGCCAAAAACAATTACGTCCTCCGAGTATGACTTGACGGGGACTTAGCCGGGGCGGGGGTGCGAACCCAACCTGGCCACGAAATAAGGGCCGGTCCTAAGGACCGGCCCTTCTTATTTTGAGGCGACGACGCTCTTCGCAGCCGCGATTACATCGGCAGCTGTGCGACCTGGTTCGAGAAGTAGTTCTCGATGGCGCCAAGGATCGAGCCGGAAACCTTGTCGCGCCATGCATAGGACTGCAGGTTCGCCGCGTCCTGCTTGTTGGTGACGTAGGCGAGCTCGATCAGGACCGACGGGAACTGCGCCGTCTTCAGGACGCGGAACCCTGCCTGCTGGTCGGGATCGTTGCGCATGGCAGTGCTCGCGCCCATCGTTTCGATGACCGTCTTTGCGAACACGTTCGTCCGGTCGTGCGTGGCATCGACCTCGCGCGCAGCCAGATCGGCGAGGATGTTCTTCACCAGCCCGGTATCATCGCTGCTGCCGCCCTCGGTGACCTTCTCGGACTCGGACTTTGACAGCACATTCCCACGCGTCGACCGCCTTAGGCTGTCGGCCGTTGAATCGCGCAGCGAGTAGATAGTCGCCCCGCTCGCTGCGCTGCCGGTGTCGGCGTAGTCGCAATGCACCGCGATGAACAGACTCGCCTTATGCTTCTCGCCGAACTCAACGCGGTCGCCGAGCGGAATGAATACGTCCTCCTCGCGCGTCAGCAGCACTTTGTAGCGCCCGGTCTCGTTGAGCTTCTTTGCAAGCAACTTGCTGAACGCGAGCGTGATTTCCTTTTCGACGGCGCCATTCTTCATCGCGCCAGAGTCATGCCCGCCGTGCCCGGGGTCGATGACAATGATCGGCTTGAAGGCTTTCTGCGCCAGCACGTCCGGCGACCTAGCGGGACGCGGCAGCGGCGGTTGCAGTCCCGCGCCGCCCAGCGCGAACGGCGGCGGCGACATGGATGCCTTCTGTTTCTGCGGAGGCGACAGGCTTGCCGTCATCGGCACGAACGGCGCGATCTCGACAACGAGATGCTGCGTGCGACCGTCCTTCGCCTTCTCGATGCGTGCGCCCTGAACGATAACAGGCTCGGTCACGTAGATGATGATGCGGGAGCGGTCGGAGCCGGCAAGGCCGGCTTGGAAGGATTTGATCAGACCAACGGGAGCGACCTTAGGTTGCTCAGGCAGCCTGAGCTTCGTCTCGTCGACCTGCACGACGACCCGGTTCGGGTTGGAGAGCGAGAAAACCTCGAACTCCGCCGTCTTCGGAAGGCCGATGACGAACCTGGTGCGTTGTGTGGGGAGAGCGGCCGTTAGCTGGCCAGTCTTCGGCGAGGATGTGCCAAAGATGCTGTCGGCAGCCTGATCGAACAGGTTCTGCGCCCGCAGCGGCTGCACCGCGCACAGCAAAATAAGCGCAAAGAGAGTCCCGCGGCTGCGCCACGGATAACCGTAAACCATGACGTCTGACCCCCGAATACGCGGTACTAGTGAAGTGGCAAGGACAGTCAAGGTTGCCTGAGATGATGGCGTTTTGCAGTCCACCTTCAGACATTGTTAGGGTTATCGCTCCGCAACCCTTAAGACTTCGCTAATGAGTTGATGATGCAAACAAATGGCGGGCTGCTCTAGCGCCACCGATCGGCGGACTGATCATCGTCGGCGCGGGCTTCGACCCACGCGCTTTTCCCGTCCGCGCCCGTTTCCTTTTTCCAGAAAGGCGCCCGGGTCTTAAGGTAATCCATGAGGAACGAGGCGGCCTCGAACGCAGCCTGCCGGTGTGATGCCGCGGCGATCACCAGCACGATGTTGTCGCCGGCGCGAAGCTCGCCCACCCGATGCACCATCAGCGCTGCCTGCAACGGCCAGCGCGCCATCGCCTCCGCCTCGATGCGGGCCATCTCGCCTTCGGTCATCTCCGGATAGTGCTCGAGCGTCAGCGTCGAGATTTGGCGACCGTCGTCATCGCCGCGCACGCGCCCGGTGAAGGTGACGATCGCGCCGATGTCCCTGCGGCCGCCGATCAGCTTCTCCGTCTCACGGGAGACGTCGAAGTCCTCACTTTGCACGCGGACAGGCACAGCAATCAGCCTCCGGTCACTGGCGGGAAAAACGCGATCTCGCGCACCGATCCAAGTGCAGCGCTCGGCTTCGCGTGCACCTTGTCGAGCGCCGCGCGGACAACCTGCGGGCGCGCGAACGCCTCGTCGTATTGGGGCCCGCGCTGCTTCAACCAAGTCACGAGGTTTTCGACCGTCGCGACCTCGGGAGGCAGGTCCACCTCTTCCGAGGCCATGCCGACCTTCTCTCGCACCCAGGCGAAATAATGCAGCCGCACGCGGCGAGTCGCGTCAGTGCCCATCTAATCCTCGATAGCCTCGATACCGGAGCCTAGCGCTCCATGGCATGCACGATGCCAGCCTTGAGATAGTCATATCCGGTCCACAGCGTCAGCAGCGCCGCGATCCACAAAATGACGATACCGCCGGTCATGATGCCGGGCACCACTTTCTCGGCCGCCGGCCCCGCGAGCAGCACGGCGAGGGCGATCATCTGCATCGTCGTCTTCCACTTCGCGAGCTGGGTGACGTGGATCTTCACGTTCAACTCGGCAAGGAATTCGCGCAGTCCCGATACCAGAATCTCGCGGCAAAGGATGATCACCGCCGCCCAGATCGACCAGCCGCCGATGGTGTTGTCATGCACCAGCATCATCAGCACGGCACCGACCAGCAGCTTGTCGGCGATCGGGTCCAGCATGCGCCCGAGCGTGGACTGCTGCTCCCAGATCCGCGCCAGATAGCCGTCGAGCCAATCGGTAAGGCCGGCGAAAACGAACAACGAGAATGCCGACCACCGTGCCACGTCTCCCTTGAGGAAGAAAAGGCACGCAACGAGCGCCGGCACCGCTGCAATGCGAACGTACGTCAGTACGTTCGGTACGCTCATTGGCATGGCTCGGGAAGTGGCAACTTGTTCCATCGGCTCTTGGTACACCATCAGCCCGACGGTCCGTCAATGGCGCTCGTCGAAACAGGCTATTCCGGCCGAAAGTGGGGCGTCAGTGGCACACGCTGCCGGAGCGGGAACGCACCTTCATGTCGAGGTGGAAGTGGTCCCGGTGCGCCTCGTTCGCTTCCGGCCCGATCACCGTTGCGAACACCGTACAAGAGCCGCCGTGCACGCGCTTCAAGAAGTTGGCTTCCTTCGTGGTTGCCGGAACCGGCACACCCGGGACGGTGGCTGCCGCCGCGGCCTCTGCTGGCTTGGCGTCGTCGCGTTTGAAAGTCGCCTTTACGAGCTTGCCCTTGTCCTTCGCGGAAGCCTTCTTGCCGGCATCCTCGATCGATGGCGTGGGCTCCGCAGGCTTCTCTGCCGACTTGTCCTTATCGCCTGCCTTCCCCGAACTCTTCTCGGCCGCCTTCTTCTTGGCCGCCTCGATATCGCGCCCGGTCGGCCCCCACGTCTTGGCGACGTAGATCGTGCGCCCATCAACCGTCTGGAAACCGGCGATGTCGATCGCGTTGCCGGTCGCATGCTCGCTGAGCGACAGCTTCGGATTGTTGTAGATGTTGCGGCACGAGTAGGACGAGCTGCCGACGATCCGCTTGATCCGCGATCCCAGCACCTGTTGCGCCGCCGGCTGCAAAACCTTGTCGATCCACTCGGCGAGGGACGCCGCGAGACGGCAGTTCATCGTCGGCGCAGGCGTGAACTCGACCTTCTCCGCAATACCGATGCTGCGCAGGGCGAGCGGAACCGGCGTCCCACATTGGCCATGCTTCATCGGCTCTTCCAGCGCAATGTCCGCGCCGGCGGGTGCCAGTAGCTGCAGGCAGCTGCGCAGTCCGGCGTTGATCTGCTCCGGCGTCCAGACGTCAGGCGGCGGTGCCGTCGCCACCGCGGGATTGGCCGGGGTAGACGTGGCCGCGGAAACGGTTGGTGGAGATGTCGGCGTAGTTGCCGTAGGCGGTGCAGGCACCGCTGCGGTCTGCACCGGCTTCACCGGAACCGGGCTCTGCGTCCTCTCGGCTGGCTTCGCCGTGTCCGCGGCAGCCTTGGCGTCCCGATGCGGCGGCACCATATGCGGCACGTCGTGCTCCGGCAGAAACGCCAACGCAACCAGCCCCGCGAATGCCACATAGGACATCCACGCGGACGTCCGTGCCAGCGATCTGTCGACAGACGGAATG
>CALRVN010000034.1:0-16766 GCA_943371625.1 Hyphomicrobium sp. CS1GBMeth3 | reverse complement strand
TACGGCAACCAACGTCATTCCGGGCGAGGCGCGGGCGCGGTTCAACGTTCGCTACAACGACACGCATGAGCGACCTGGGCTGGAAGCCCTATTGCGAAAGACGTGCGATGAAGCGGCCGTCGAACTCGGTGCCCACTATGAGCTGACGTTTTCAGGGACAGGCGGTGTGTTCGTTACCGAGCCGGGACCGTTGGTCGAGACGATGCAGGCGGCGGTCGCCGAGGTGACCGGACAAGCGCCGAAGCTTTCAACCGCCGGCGGCACATCGGATGCGCGCTTTATCAAGGACCATTGCCCCGTCATCGAGATGGGACTCGTCAATGCGACGATCCATCAGGTCGATGAACATGTTCCGCTTGCGGATTTGGAAACTTTGACCCGTATCTACGAACGATTTTTGACTCTCTTTTTTGCACGCGCGTGAAAAGTGCTCGTGGTCGACGCGTAGCATTTCTGCGCGTGGGTCCGCTATTCTGAAATGCCGCAGTTGCCAGAGTGGCGGCTCTCATTACAATCGCGCGATATTTTGAGAAGGCATTTCACGCGTGTCAGAACATTCATTCGATACAAGCATGCTCGAACGGCGCGGCATTCCGCTAAAGCGGTTCGAAGCGGGAGAGCGCATTTTCCTTGAGCGCGATGCCGGGGACGCGATGTACGTCGTGCGCAGTGGCGCGGTCGACGTCATAAGCTTCGGCGAGACGTTGGAACGCGTGGGCGTCGGCGGCGTCTTCGGTGAGTTGGCGATCATCAATGATGCGCCGCGGGCCGCGGCTGCGCTGGCCAGTCAGCCCACCGAAGTCGCCGTGATCGACAAGCCGACGTTCCTGGCGCTCGTCGCCGAAGAGCCGGATTTCGCGGTCGCCATCATGGATCTGATGGCGGAACGCGTTCGGCGCCAGGCCGACGCGTCCTGACGGCCCGTCGCGGAAACTTAAGAGGCGCGCTTGGCGGCGATGCGGGCATCGCGTGTTCGCGTACGGCGGCGCACCGTCTCTTCCTGCGAGAAATGCACCGCGAGGCCGTGAGCGAGGATGCCGATCCCCCAGCCAAGCAGCGGCCAAAAGAACCAAAGCACCTGCGGCGTCAGCAGCAAGTTCACCGCGATGAGGATCGCGTTGACGAGCACGTAGGCCGAAAAGTGAAAGAAGAAGCCCGTGTCGCCCAGCACGGTGTCGCCGACGTAATTCCTGGCGGACGTGTAGCTCTTAGACAAAATCGAAGTCATCGGGGCCACCCTTGAAGGCTGCTGTACGGCGCGCTTTCTAGCATAAACATTGGCGCCAGCCTTACCTTCCGGCCTGCGGCATGCTGCTGAGGTAAGCATTGAGTGCATAACGGGGGTCGGAGATGCGCCAAAGCAGCGATTGTCTCTAGTCCTCCCGAGGATCAAACTCCCCCGGTCAATTCAGCCCGCAAGCCAATGGCTTAGCTTTTTTACGCGGGCAGGACGGCATAACGCACAAGGAGCTGCCTCGCAAAAGAGGCAAGCAACGCCGCCGAAGGATCTTCGGTGGCGTTGTTTCATTTCGCGCGGCTCTCAACTCGGCGCATGGCCCCAGGTTAAGCCTTCTCGTCGCCGGTGACGACGCGGCCCATCCATTCCTCGATGCCGATGGTCCCGCCCGATGCAGCGACCTGAGCCAGTTCCTTGGGTCGCAGCACGTCCTGGATGCCGTCTATGCGCTTCCATTCGCAGAGTGGCGTGTCGATGTCGGCCTGGGGGACGTAGCGCGAGGTCTTCTTCTTCTCGTAGCGATGAATATAGCGCGGGCAGTTCATCCAGAGCTCGGTCACCTTCACGCGCACGACGAGCTCCGCCTCCTTGAAGCAGGCGAGGTGCTCAGGGGCGGCAGAGACCTCGGCCTCGCCCTGCACGCGCAGCCGGAACGGGCGCTCGAAATCGATGAACAGGAAGCCGACCTGGGGGTGGCCTGTGATGTTGCCCATCGACAGGTACATGCCGTTACCGTCGTAGCTTGGGAACATGAGGTGGGTGTCGTCGACGACCCGCATGAAGCCGGGGGCGCCGCCCTTGTAGGAGACGGTCGGCCGGCCCTCGCCGTCGACGGTAGTTAGGAAGAAGAAGTCCCGGCTTTCGATGAACGCCTTTTCGTCCGGGCCGATCTCGGTCTTCACGGCGATCTGCTCGATGCGGTCGGCCATGGGGCGGGACTCGAAACGGTCCTGCAGGGCGCGGTGCTGGTTCTGGTAAAGCCGGCTCATCGTTTCGTTTTCTCCCCTCGGTTCTGGTTGGTTGTTAGCCCTATCCTGCCACGGGACTAGGCTTGGCGCGACCAATGGAATTACCTCAAGCTTCCGCACACGGCGCTTTTCCGAACGGGCGCGGGCGGATAGAGTTTTGTGGTTTGAGGACGCATCATCGATATTTGAGGCAGGGCATGTCGTTTGTTAATCGTTGGGCGATTGTCGCCGCGCTGCTCGCGGTGCCCGTGTATGTCGAAGCTCAGGAAGTGGCAGGCACCCTGGCCGATCCCATCGTCGGGACGTGGGTCGGGCAGACGACGCAGGGCGAAAACACCTTCGAGACGCGACTGACGTTCGTGTCGCCAAAGGGCGGCATAAGCCGCTACCCGGGCTGGCCGTGCGGCGGCGTCCTGTCGGGCGACCGCAAGGGCGACGGGTACGAATACAACGAGGTCCTCACTTGGGGTGGTCTCGACGAGAACCCGACGGGGTGCATCGGCGGCTTAGTGAGAGTCTCGATCGAGGGCGACAAGATGACGTTCGACTGGTCTGCGAACTACAACGGCCAGGATACTTCCGCCAGCGGCGAACTGCACCGGCAAACTAGCAAGAAGCGCTAGTGGCGCCGGTTGCGCACCCGACTTTGCCCGGCTGTCGTTCCCGCTACTGCGGCGCGATGAACTTCGCCTTGAAGCACGGCTCCAGCATCGCTTGAGCGCCGCCGAGAGAGAATGTCTCGTCGAGTGCCACCTTCGGCTCCTCGAAACTCACAACGCTGCCGACGCTGAATTTACCGGCGAGCTCCTTGAGCCAGCCGCGTGTGTCCAGCGTTTCGACGTGCATTTTACCCGCCGTCATACTCGCATCATCCATCTTGAGATCGAGGCGCAGTGGCTCGGCCAGCGAGTCGACCGTCATCTGGACGGAGCGCGTGCCGGTCCAGCGATCCTTGTTGCCCGAGAGAGCACCAAGGACGATGCCGCCGCTGCCGGGTGCGGGCCCGCTGATATCGCAGCGGACGGCAAGAAGGGCGCCCTTCCCGTTCGTGACCGTCGCCAGCCAGATGCCGGGCTCGACCTCGGCTCCGCGCCAGACGCCGGGTGCAGAGGCCGCCTTGCAAGAGGCCGCCGCCGCGGTGCGCGCGCTATCGAAAGCCGTGCGCCTTGCGCGCATGCTTTCGGTGGCCAGCACTTCCTCTAGCTTCGGGCCGCACGCCTTGTCGAACTCGCAGGGCTGCTGGTAGGTGCAGCGCTGGAATTCCGCGAGCGCTTCGGCCTCCTTCTGCGCCTGGCAGTTGGGGTCGGCTAGCGCCATGCGGACGTCGATATCAGCCTGGCGTGCGCTCACCATCTCGCTCGACACGCGATTGGCGTAGCGGGATTTGCAGATGTTCTTGTCGCACGGCCGCACTTTCACGCAGGCGGCGAAGCGGTCGAACCTTACGGCCTCGGCTTCCTTGGTCGCGGCCGGGGTGATGGCGTCGTTGGCCTGGACGCCGGGCGCGCAGACCTTGTCGCTCTTCGTCACGGTGATGACGTTGTCCTCGAGCAGCTTGTGCAGCTCGCGGATGTCGACGGCAAAGAAGATACCCTGCGCATAGTCGGAATCCTTCGGGACAGTGCGCAGCGTATTGATGCCGATGACGTGGCCGCAGTCGTCGAAGAGCGGGCCACCGCTGTTGCCAGGATTGATCGGTGCCGTGTGCTGGATCAAGCGCTCGCCGCCGAGTGCCTTGGTGTTCGCCAGCGTGCGCGCGACGGTGCCGACGGAGTACGACGGCTCGAAGTTGACGGTCGGAACGTAGGTGTTCTGGGCGACGAAGTCGGCCGCAACGGGATAGCCGATGGCCGTCACCTTGGCGGGCGGCGCCACGTCGTAGTCGCCGAGCACGACCGGTTCGCCGTAGATGTCGATGACGGTTTCGATCAACGCCATATCGCCGACGGGGTCGGCGGCGATCAGCCGGGCGGGGATGGCCGTCGGCTTGCCGTTGGCGAGAAACGTCACGTAGATCGATTTCGCGCCTTCGATGACGTGGTTGTTGGTCGCGATGGTGCGCTTGTCGTTGATGATGAAGCCGGTGCCCTGCCGCGTGCCTTGCGCGTGCTCCACCTCGATGCGCACGACGCTTTCGCGCAGCTCATCTCTCGAGGCGAGTTCGGCCTCTGCGGGGAACACATTTACGAGGGACATTGCCCAGACAAGAGCGACGAGTGCGGTCGATGCGGCGGCTTGCCGGCGAGCGGCCGTAGCAACAATCAAATGCAACATTTCAGACCTCGGACAAATATATGTCGGGAGATTGCCAAACCTTCAGGCGGCCAACAAGCATTGGGATGATGGAAACCATAATCGATTGCGCAGGGGACCAACCTTAAGGCGCCAGCAAGCTGTCGAAACGCAAGCTCCCTCCTCCAATCAAAGCTCGCAGCGGAGGCAAGGGTGAAGCGGAAGGGTCAAGCGGCCGGCAAGGCAGGCGGGCGGTCGAAATTCGTGATGGCGGCACTGCTCGCGGGGTCGGCGGCACTGGGCGGGTCGGGCCTCGCACTTGCCAACGTCGCCACGCCCCGGGCCAGCCAGGACGGCATCGTCGGCGCCTGGGTCGGCCAGGCGGCACAGCCGGATCAGGATCCGTTCGACGTGCGCTTAACCTTCGTCTCGTCGCGGGGTGGCGTCAGCCGTTACCCGTCCGATCCGACGTGCGGCGGGTTGCTTGTCGGCGATAGGGACGGGGACCACTACGAGTACGACGAGACCATCACCTACGGGAGCTCGGAGGACGTCGACCAGGGCTGCCTCAACGGGAAGCTTAAGCTGTCGGTCGCGGGCGACACGATGAAGCTCGACTGGACCTCGACGAATGCCGAAGGGGACCAGCTCACGGCGTCAGGCGAGCTGCACCGCGTGGGGAACGCGCGCAAGCGCTAAGCCGGCCGACTCTCGTCATGTCTCGCTTGCGCGACCGCCCGGTTATTGCTGGGCGGTTTTGCCTTCGTCGGACTGCTGCGCGATCTTGGCGTTGAGGCACGGCGTCAGTGCGTCCTTGGAGCCGTCGAGCGAGAAGGTCTCGTCGAGTTCTACCTTCGGCTCCTCGAGCGTCACGGCGCCGCCGATGGTGAGCTTGCCGAGGAGATCCTTGAGCCAGCCGCGGTCGGTCTGCGTTTCCTTGTGCAGGACGCCGGCGATGAGGCTGTCGCCGTTGGTCTGGAGGTCGAGCCGCAGCGGTTCGCTGTATTCGTCTATGGACATCAGCACGCTGCGGGTACCGGCCCAGCGATCGCGCTTGCCTTTGACGTCGTCGATCTCGAGCGCGCCGTCGCCCGACTTGTCGCCCGAGACGACGCAGCTGACGGTGAGGGCGGCGCCGCTGTCGTTGAAGACGGTGGCGGTCCAGACGTTCTCCTCGGTCTGCTTGCCGCGCCAGAGGCCGGGGGCTGAGGCCTGCTGGCAGACATCTTTTGCATTGGCGCGGGCGCGATCGAACAGCACCTGGCGCTTTTTCATGATTTCCGGACGGAGCGACTGCTGCAGCGCCGGCGCGCACTGGCCGTCGAAGTCGCACGGCGCGTTCTCGACGCAGTTCTGGAACTCGGCGTAGGCCTGGGTCTCATTCTGCTGCGTGCAGAGCGGAGCGGAGGCCGTCATGCGCAGGGCGACATCGGCCTGGCGCGTGCCCGACAGCTCAGGGGAAACGCGCTTCAGGTAGCGAGCTTTGCATATCTCGGCGTCGCAGGGGCGGGCGCTGACACAGGCGGCGAAGCGATCGAAGACGACGGCTTCCACCTCTTTCGTCGTCGCGGGCGCGATGTCGTTCTTGGCTTCCACGCCCGACACGCATGACTTGGCGATGATGCGGGCGTCAATCACGTTCTCGTCGAGCATCGGCAGCACGGCGCGGATGTCGATGGAATAGAAGATGCCCTGGGCGTAGGAGCTGGCCTCGCTCGCCTCGACGACGAGCGAGTTGATGCCGATCACGCGGCCGCAGGCGTCGAAGAGCGGGCCGCCGCTGTTGCCGTGATTGATGACGGCAGTGTGCTGGATCAGCGTGTCGCCGCCCATGTTGGCGACCTTCGGCAAGATGCGCGACACGGTGCCGATGCTGTAGGACGGCTCGAGCAGGACGGAGACGATGTTGTTGCCGGGAACTTCGTCGGCGGCGCCGGGATAGCCAACGGCGGTCACGGTCATGGTCGGGTTGGTGTCGTAGTTAGCCAGCTCGACCGGCTCGCCGAAGATGTCGGTCGCGGCCTCGATGATGGCGATGTCCTTCTCGGCGTTGCTGTCGACGAGGCGCGCCGGAATCGCCACGGGCTTGCCGCCGGCCATGAAGCCGATGGTTATGGACTTGGCACCCTGGACCACGTGGTTGTTGGTCACGATGGTGCGGTGGTTGTTGATGATGAAGCCGGTGCCTGAGGCGCCGCCGTCGTCGGTCTCGACGATGATGCGTACGACGCTTTCGCGCATTTCGTTGGCGTCGGGGAGCGGATCGGCCTTGGCGGCAGCAGCGAACCCGGCCATGAGGAGCAACGCCGGCCAAACAAGGCGGCCGACGGACATAAACGCACGCGATCCAGACATTCCCAACCCCAACACGCAGCAGCGATAAACTGGCGGGAGCGTCGGCGAATTTCGCTTACGGCCACCTTACCGGCCGGCGGGAGCCGCCGGGCATCGATCATCGGCGTTAACGATGGGTGTCTTTCGCTCGCCCCATTTTCGGCGCTATCGTCGGGGCTCACGGAGATCACATGCGCTTCCTAGGGCGTCGCTCAAGAACGGCATTGGCAGCCCTGCTCGCGGTAGCGATGCAGGCGGCGTTCTTCTTGGCGCTGGCGCACGTGCATCCGCATCCGACCGCGTCTGCGGGGATGCGCAATGCTGGAATCAGCGTCGCCCTTGCGTGCCGCGCACTGGTGCGCCCCGCCGATTGCCCGCCAACTATCCCGCACGATCATCACGAGGATTGTCCGCTGTGCTGGTCACTCGCCGCCTCGGGCGCAGGCGTGCTGCCAACGCTGGCGGCAATCGACGGCCCGATGCAGCCGAGGCCGGTGCTGCGCCCTAGCGCGTCGTCGCCGATACTATCCGATGCGGGCGCATCGCATTTCCAGGCGCGCGCGCCGCCTGCGGTCTGAGCCTCAGCTTATCGCCGTTGCGCTCTCCCGAGTGAGACGCGCTGGCGAGCACCAATCACCCTATGCCATATCAATCCGCTTGCGGCCCGCACCACGCGGAGCGAGCGGCCCCGATCGAGGAACACGATCATGCGCAAGAAGCTCTCGGCGCTTGCCGCGCCCACGTTTGCATTCGCGTTGCTGTTGCCAGCCGTCGTTCATGCCGAGGACGCCCATCGCCAGCTCGGCGCCCACGTGCACGGCCACGGCACCCTCGACATCGCCATCGAGGACGGGCGCGTTGCCATGGAGCTGGAGGCTCCAGGGATGGACATCGTCGGCTTCGAGCATGCTGCCTCGACCGACGATCAGAAGGCAAAGGCCGAGGCGGCAAAGGCGCTGCTGCAGAAGCCGCTCGACATCTTTGCGCTGCCTGCCGCCGCAGGCTGCAAGGTCACCTCTGCCGACGTCAAGATCGAGGCCGAGCACCACCATGACGGCGACGACGATCACGATCATGATGCGAAAGAGGAGAAAGGCGCCGATCACGATCACGGCGATGGCCATGACGATCACGGCCATGCGGGGCACAACCAGTTCCACGCCAGTTACGAGCTGGCGTGTTCCAACACAGCCGAGCTGGCGAGCATCGGCTTCGACTACTTCAAGCACTTTGCGGGCGCGCAGGGCCTGACGGTGAACGTCGCGGCCGCGAAGGGGCAGAACAAATACGAGGTTAGCCGAGACAAGCCGACGCTCGACCTCGCCGGAATCATGTGATGCAGCGCGTGGTATCCGATCCGCCTGCTGCGGATGTCGTCCGCATGGACGGCATCCGCTTTCGCTGGCCCGGTGCGCGGGGCTTCTCGCTCTCGGTCGACAGCTTCACGCTGGCGGCGCGGGAGCGGGTGCTGCTCATCGGCCCGTCAGGCGCAGGTAAGTCGACCTTTCTCAGCCTGCTGTGCGGCATCGTCGCGCCAACCTCAGGAACACTCGAGGTGCTCGGCACCGACCTGACAAAGCTGTCCAACTCGGCGCGCGACAAGTTCCGCGCCGAGCACTTCGGCATCATCTTCCAGATGTTCAACCTGCTGCCCTACGGTTCCATTCTCGACAACGTGATGTTGCCGCTGAGCTTCGCGCAGAAGCGGGCCGAGCGTGCAGAGCGGAACGGTCCCGCTGAACGCGAAGCAACCCGACTGCTCGCTAGCTTGGGGCTCGACGCGGCAGAATTGACCGGACATTCGGCGGCAAACCTCAGCGTCGGCCAGCAGCAGCGTGTCGCCTCGGCACGGGCGCTGATCGGTGCGCCGGAACTGATCGTCGCCGATGAGCCGACCTCGGCACTCGACCGGAACCGACAGCTGGCGTTCCTCGACCTGTTGTTCGCCGAAGCGGAAGCGGCCGGGGCGTCGGTGATCATGGTGAGCCATGAGGAAGAGCTGGGCTCGCGCTTCGACCGGGTTTTGCGGCTCGACCAGATCGCCGTCTCGCAACGGAGCGCGGCGGCATGAGCGTGCATCGCTATATCGTCCCGCGCCTCGCAATGCAGTCGCTGCGCAACCGCGCGCTGACGGCGTTTCTCACCGTGCTCGCCATCGCCTTCTCGGTGATGCTGCTGCTCGGCGTCGAGAAAGTTCGCACGGGCGCGCGACAAAGCTTCGCCGACACCATCTCCGGTACCGACCTCGTCGTCGGCGCGCGTTCGGGCAGCATCCAGCTGCTCCTGTATTCGATCTTCCGCATCGGCAACGCCACGAACAACGTGACGTGGAAGAGCTACGAGGACATCGCCAAGCGACCCGAGGTGGCGTGGATCGTGCCCATGTCGCTGGGTGACAGCCATCACGGGTTCCGCGTGCTCGGCACGACGCCGGAGTATTTCGAGCGCTACAAGTACCGCCACGGGCAGAGCCTGACATTCGCCGCGGGCGGTCCGTTCAAGGATCTGTTCGATGCGGTGATCGGCGCCGATGTCGCGAAGGCGCTCGGCTACAAGGTCGGCGATCCGATCGTCGTCGCGCATGGGCTGGGCTCGGTTTCATTCGTCGAGCACGCAGACAAGCCCTTCCGCGTGTCGGGTGTTCTCGCGAAGACGGGCACGCCGGTCGATCGCACGGTGCACGTCAGCCTGGAGGCGATCGAGGCGATCCACGCCGACTGGCAGAACGGCATGCCGGTGCCGGGCGAGAGTATCTCCGCCGACGATGTGCGGAAGATGGACTTAGCTCCGAAGGCGATCACGGCGGCGCTGGTCGGCCTCAAGTCGAAGCTGGCGACGTTCAAGCTGCAGCGGGCGATCAACGAATATGCGCAGGAGCCGCTGTCGGCGATCATGCCGGGGGCGGCGCTGCAGGAGTTGTGGGGCCTCGTCGGCACGGCGGAGACGGCGCTGTCGGTCGTTTCGGCGATGGTCGTCGCGACGGCGCTGCTCGGCATGGTGACGATGATCCTGACCACGCTCAACGAGCGGCGGCGCGAGATGGCGATCCTGCGCTCGGTGGGCGCGCGACCGACGACGGTGCTCGGGCTGCTCGCGACGGAAGCCGGGTTGCTAACGCTGGCGGGTGTCGTGCTCGGGGTCGTGCTGCTGTACGCGGCGCTGCTGTTGCTGCGCCCGTGGCTCGACGCCACCTATGGCCTCAACCTCGACATCGACGCGCCGACGAGCCGCGAGTGGCTGATGCTCGGCGGCATCGTTATCGCTGGCTTCCTTGCCGGGCTGTTGCCGGCAATGAGGGCTTATCGCCTGTCGCTCGCCGACGGAATGACCGTGCGGACGTGATTGTTTGTCGTGCTTCTGATCGGAAAACCGGTTCCCACTTTTCCGGAAGCACTTGATGGAGAACAAGATGACGAAGATTCATCTCGGACTTGCGCTGGCACTCATCGCCTTGTGCGCGCCGATGGGGGCGGCCAGGGCAGCGGACGCGGCCATCGACCTCAAGTGGGCGCAGCTGATGCCTCCGGCGCAGCAGGTTCCTTTGAAGCCGAAGACCTTCTTCGGCGGCTCGACACCTGCTCCAACTGACGGCGGTCCGCCTCCGCCGCCGCTGCCGGAGGGCGGGTTCATGGCGGTGAAGCGCAGGCAGCCGGGCAGCGATCAGCCGCCGCGCGTCGTCACCGAGTACAACGGCAAGAAGGTGAAGATCGGCGGCTATGTGGTGCCGCTCGACTTCGAGGCGACGACGATCAAGGAGTTCCTGCTGGTACCGTTCGTCGGCGCGTGCATTCACGTGCCGCCGCCGCCGGCGAACCAGATCGTGTACGTGAAGAGTGAAAAAGGCGTCGATATCGCCGGGCAGTTCGAGCCGGTGTGGGTGACGGGCACGCTGAAGACGGAGCCGGCGTTCACGGGGCTTGCCGATGCGGGCTATACGATAGACGCGGACGCCGTCGATCACCGCAAGGAGTGAGTAACAGCTGTTACTGCTCCGTCGACAGCGGCGCGGGCGGTTTTCCGGGCGGCCGGTGCAGGTACGTCATCGACAGGTAGGCTCCGATCCACGAGCCGAAGCCGGCGAACACCACGTACACCCAGTTGTTGGTGTAGCTGATCACCGCGAACGACGAGAGCGTATACCAGAGCGCGCTGTAGTTGGCGGCGGCAAAGCGTTTGCGGTTGATGACCGACGACGTGAACATCACGTAGACGGCGTCGGTGAGCGCGGTCGCGAGGACGACGCCGAGGGCGAGCAAGGGATCGATGTGGGAGAAGATTTCCATACCGACATGCTAGCGCGCACGCCTTAACGAACGGCGAGTTGTAGGGGCTCACTCTGTCATCCCGGAAGCGGTGAGCATCGCGAGCGGCTATCGGGAACCAGCGCGATGCTGTCGAAGACCCATAGGGCCTTCGGCGCTTCTTACGCTGGGTCCCCGGTCTCGCTCGCGACGCTCGCTTCGCCGGGGATGACAGGGTGGTGCGGTCGCTACTTGAAGTGTTTGGAGAGCTTGAGGCCCTGGGCTTGGTAGTGCGAGGCGAGGTCGCGGCCGTAGACCAGTTCGGGCGTCTCAGTCAGGCGCTCGTACACCAGGCGGCCGATGGTCTGACCGTCCTCGAGGATAAACGGCACCTTGTGGGAGCGGACCTCGAGCACGGCGCGTGAGCCGGCGCCGCCCGCCTCGGCATGGCCGAAGCCGGGATCGAAGAAGCCGGCGTAATGCACGCGGAACTCGCCGACGAGCGGATTGAACGGCACCATCTCCGCTGCTTGATCGGGCGGGACCTGAACGGCCTCCTTGGAGGCCAGGATGTAGAACTGGTCCGGGTCAAGGATTAGCCGCTTCCTGCCGCGGGCGTAGATCGGCTCCCAATAGTCGAGCGTGGCGCAGGCGCCGACGGCGTCGACATCGACAAGGCCGGTGTGGCGCTTGGCGCGGTAGCCAATGAGGCCGTCCTTGTCGCCGGCGAGATCGACCGACAGCGGGATGTCTTGCACAGGCTTGGCATCGGCGCCGCCGAGGCGGAAGCGGATCTGCGACAGACGCGAGCCCTTGCGCACGACGACGGGGAAGGTCTGCGGGCAGATCTCGGCGTAGAGCGGGCCGTCATAGCCGGCCGGGATCTGGTCGAACGCGGAGACGCCGTCGGCGATGACGCGGGTGAAGACGTCGAGGCGGCCGGTGGAACTCTTCGGATTTGTTGCCGCGCACAAATCCTTGGGCAGCGAGAGGCTTTCGAGCAGCGGCGCAACGTAGACGCAGCCGGTCTCGAGCACGGCGCCCTGGGAAAGGCTGATGGCGTGCATCTGAAGCTCGTCGAGCTTGGCTGCGACCTTCTCGTCCCGGCCCGGGAGGAAGCTCGCGCGCACGCGGTAGGCGACGTTGCCGAGGCGCAGGTCGAGGCTTGCCGGCTGCAGCTGGTTAGGCAGGATCGGCTCGGCGAGCTTCGCCTGATCGGCGGCGATGAGGGCGCGGATCGCCTGGGAGGGCAGGATGCCGTCGGTGCGGTGATCGCGAGCTGCCTTGGCGAGATTTGTGGTGGGCTTGGTCATTCATGCTCCCGTTCCCCTCCCCCTGGCGGGGAGGGGTTAGGGGTGGGGGGATCGATCAAGAGGCAGACCTCAACTCGTGATCCTTCACCCCACCCGGCCGCCTCGATGGCATCTCGGCGACCACCCTCCCCGTCGAGGGGAGGGTGAAGAAAGTAGGCCCGCATAAAGTATGCGAGAGCAGCTTGTCGCTCTAGAGCAAGCAGGCCTTGACGCCAAGCTTGAAGGGGGAGTAATCCCCGCTGTTACTCCGTGGTCATTTGGCCGGCCGGCTTGCAGCCACGTAAAACAACTCGCTAAAAGGGCCGTGCGCCGCCCGCAGATTCAAGCGCGCTTATCCTTTTTCGAGCAATGCGTTAGCTGGCCGGATTTCTTGCTGGGCGGTCGGCCCGGTTTGCTGGGCGGTATGCCCTGGAGGTACGTGCGCATGTCGGACAAGGCGAACAAGAAGGACAAGCCGGCGGGGCCCGAAACGTGGGCGCCCGAGACGCAGCTGGTGCATGGCGGCACGCTGCGCTCGCAGTTCGGCGAAACGTCCGAGGCGATGTTCCTGACGCAGGGCTTCGTTTACGCCAACGCCGAGCAGGCCGAGGCGCGGTTCAAGAACGAAGATCCGGGCTTCCAGTACAGCCGTTTCGGCAATCCGACGGTAGCCATGTTCGAAGAACGGGTGCGGTTGCTGGAGGGCGCCGAGGAGGCGCGAGCGACGGCAAGCGGCATGGCGGCCGTCAATGCCTCGATCCTCGGATACCTGAAGGCTGGCGACCATATCGTCTCGGCGCGGGCGCTGTTCGGCGCCTGCCGCTACGTCGTCGACGTGCTGGCGCCGCGTTACGGCATCGCCTCGACGTTGGTCGACGGGCGTGACCTCGATGCGTGGAAGAAGGCCATCCGGCCGAACACGAAGCTATTCTTTTTCGAGACGCCGTCCAATCCGACGCTGGAGCTGGTCGATATCGCGGCGGTGTCGAAGATCGCGCACGAGATCGGCGCCATCGTCGTCGTCGACAACGTGTTCGCGACGCCGCTGCTGCAACGGCCTCTGGAGCATGGCGCCGACGTCGTCGTCTATTCGGCCACCAAGCATATCGACGGGCAGGGACGCTGCCTCGGCGGCGCGGTGCTCGGCTCCAAGGACTATATTGCCAATCACCTGCAGGAGTTCCTGCGCCAGACCGGGCCGACCATGAGCCCGTTTAACGCCTGGGTGATGCTGAAGGGCCTCGAGACCATGCCGGTGCGCGTGCGCGCCCAGGTGGCGACGGCGGCGCGTATCGCGGACTACCTAGCCGAGCAGCCGGAAGTCGCGCGCGTGCTCTACTGCGGCCGTGCCGACCACCCACAAGCCGACATTGCCAAGCGCCAGATGACCGGCGGCGGGCAGATGATCGCGTTCGAGGTGAAGGGCGGCAAGGCGGCGGCGTTTGCGCTGCAGAACGCGCTGAAGCTGATCAAGATCTCGAACAATCTCGGCGATGCGAAGTCGCTCATCACGCATCCGGCGACGACGACGCACCACCGGATCGGGCCTGAAGCGCGGGCGGAGCTGGGCATCGGCGACGGCATGTTGCGGCTTTCAGTGGGCCTCGAAGCGTTCGAGGACCTCGCTGCCGATCTCGACGCCGGGCTTGCTGCGAGCCAGAAATAGTCACCCGTCACGCGTCATTGACCCGGCGCGCGGCAACCTTAGAGTCTTCAATCGTCGCGCCGTTCGTATTTGGCGCCAGGAGCCCGCCGCACCATGTACGAAGCCGTGACTCGCGGCATCCGGATCCGCGTGACCCCGCAATACCTGGAGGATCAGTCGGCGCCGGAGGAGAGCCAGTTCTACTGGGCTTACACCATCGACATCGCCAACGAGAGCGAGGAGACGGTGCAGCTGCGCTCGCGCATCTGGCTGATCACGGACGGCGTCGGCAAGACGGAAGAGGTGCGAGGCCCCGGGGTCGTCGGCGAGACGCCGGTGATCCAGCCGGGCTCGTCCTTCAGCTATACGTCGGGATGCCCGCTGCGCACGCCGTCGGGCATCATGGTCGGCAGCTACCAGATGACCGACGAGAAGGGCGAACTGTTCGACGTCGCAATCCCGGCGTTCTCGCTCGACAGTCCGTTCGTCACGCGCAGCCTCAACTAGAGAGCTCCGATGAAAGGCCCCCGCTATTCGTCGGAGGAACTGCTAGCGCGGCTCGTCGCGTTCGACACGACGAGCCATAAGCCGAACGTCGCTCTCATCCGCTTCGTCGAGGACTACCTGCTGCAGCACGGGGTCGTCAGCGAGATCGTGCCCAATACCGAGGGCAGCAAGGCGAGCCTTTACGCAACAATCGGCGCGCCGGGCGTACCGGGAGTCGCGCTTTCGGGGCACACGGACGTGGTGCCGGTCGACGGCCAGAAGTGGACCTCCGATCCGTTTGTCGTCGTCGAGCGCGACGGCAAGCTGTACGGACGCGGTACCTCCGACATGAAGGGGTTCATCGCCTGCGTTCTCGCGGCAGTGCCGGACTTTGTGGCGCGGCAGCTTACCGTACCGATCCACCTTGCCTTTTCCTACGACGAGGAGATCGGCTGCCTCGGCGTAAGGCCGATGATCGCCGCGTTCGGCAAGCGCCTGACCAAGCCGCGCATGGTGTTCGTCGGCGAGCCGACGTCGATGACCGTCGTCGATTCCCACAAGGGACCGGTGCGGTGGAAGATCGACGTCAAGGGACGCGCCGCGCATTCGAGCATGGCGCCGCTCGGCGTCAACGCCATCACGGTGGCGGGAAAGATCCTGCGCGAACTGTCTGTTATCGAGGAAGAGCTGAAGCTCAAGCCGCGCGACAAGCGGTTCGATCCGCCGTATGCGACGCTGCAGGTGACGAAGATCGACGGCGGAACGGCGACCAACATCGTTCCAATCAATTGCACGCTGCAATTCGATGTCCGCGCCATACCGGGGGTCGATATCAGCGCCATCGACCGCCGGGTTCGCACGTTCGCGGCAGATGCCTGCCTGCCGGAGATGCAGAAGGTGGCGCCAGAGGCCGGCATCGATATCGGCATCGCCAATCAAGTGCCGCCTTACTCGGCCGGTGCGGCGTCGGAAGCTGTCGCGCTGGCGCTGAAGCTCGCAGGGCAGAACGAAACGCATGCGGTCTCGTATGCGACTGAAGCGGGGCTGTTCCAGGTCGCGGGATCGCCGGCGGTGGTCATCGGGCCCGGCGACATCGCGCAGGCGCACACTGCCGACGAGTGGATCGCCAAGGATCAGCTGGCGAAGTGCGATGCGTTTCTTAAGCGGCTCGGCGACTGGGCGGAGCACGGCTCGGCGGTGCGCTGAACGCGAGATCACGACTTCTTCATATCGCTCGACCCGTATAACGGGAACTTTCGGCAGCATCAGCGACTTTATCACGGCGTGGACATTAGTCACACGACGGAGGTTCAAGTGCGCTTAGGGCTTCGTGGAATTCTTTTCAGCGGCATCAGTATGTTGGCCATCGTTCCCGCATTTGCGGAGCAGGAGATGGACAGTGAAGGCAAGACCGCATTCAACAACTCGTGCCGCACCTGCCACTCTTTCAAGGAAGGCGACAACCGGCTGGGGCCGACGCTGCATGGCATCATCGGACGCAAGGCCGGCTCGATAGAGGGGTTTGCGTTCTCGCCGGCGATGAAGGGTTCGAACATCACCTGGGACGAGGGGACGCTGGATAAGTTCATCGCCAACCCCGACAACGTCGTGCACGGACATGCGATGAAGCCGTTCGGCGGAATCGCAGATGCGTCCGAGCGCAGCAAGATCGTGGATTATCTGAAGACGCTTAAGTAGGGACGCATTCGGCGGTACCGATTTGTCTAAGTAGGCGCGTTCGGCGGTACCGATTTGTCATCCCGGGCTTGTTCCCGGGATCCACCTTTTCCCACACTCCGACGCTCGAGGCACGCTGGATCCGGCAACAAGTGCCGGGATGACAAACCGAGCAGCTCAAGTGATTTCGTCGGGGGCGAAGCGGTAGGTCTTGGTGCAGAACTCGCACGTGACCGAGATCGAGCCGTCGGGCTCGCGCATATCGGTCAACTCCTTGGCGCCGAAGCTCTGCAGGAACATACCGACGCGCTCGCGCGAGCAACGGCAGAAGGCCTCGACGGAGGCCGCCGGAAACGCGCGCACGCCTTCCTCGTGGAATAGGCGATAAAGCAACCGCTCGGGCGCGAGCGTCGGGTCGAGTAGCTCATGATCCTCGACGGTCGACGCCAGAACGCGCGTGCGCTCCCAATCATCATCGGTGTCGCCGAGGGCATCCTCGTCTTCCTCGGACGTGGCTGATGCAGCCTGGGTGCCTCCATCGCGCGCGAGGTGCTGGACGAGCAAGCCGCCAGCGCGCCACTGCCAGCGGCCCGGGGCGCCGTTCTCGCCGGCCGTGTAATGCCGGGCGACAGCGAGGCGAATGAACGATGGCAG
>CALRVN010000033.1:0-16778 GCA_943371625.1 Hyphomicrobium sp. CS1GBMeth3 | reverse complement strand
GGCGACGCAATTGTTGGCAGAGGACGTGAAGTCACCGGACATATCGAAGTGGTCCTGGTCGACAATGGTGCCGCTGATCTGAGCGTAGTAGCCCTTCTGGCGCGTGCCGCCGAACGCATAGGCGCTCCATTGACCCATCGATTCCAGATCGCCGTCGAACACCGCACCGACGCGGCCTTCGACCTCCAGCTCCTTGGTCGGTTTGCGGCTGACGAGGTTGATGGCGCCGCCCATGCCGCCGGGGCCGTTGAGTACCGAGACGTAACCCTTCTGAACCTGCACCTCGGAGAGATCGGGTGTCAGGAAGCGGTTGAAGTCCAGGCGGTTGTCGTAAGGCAGAGTGATGCGCACGCCATCCATGTAGAGCGGGACGCGGATGCGGTCGAAGCCGCGCACAAGGATGTCGCGCTCGTTCCGGCTGCCGCCGGCGTTGTGCATGGTGACGCCGGGCAGGATGCTGACGGCCTGATCGAGTGTGTTCTTGTTGAACGTCCACATGGCTTCGTTGCCGATGGTGGCGCCGCCGATGAGGTCGAGCTGGCCGAGCGTGTAGACGCCGACGCCAGTGCCCGCTTCGCCGTCGCCTGCTGCTTCGCCCTCGATGGGCGTGCCCTGCGCGACAGATGCGCCGCCCGTCGTTTTGTTCTCAGCTTGTTTGCGGGCGAGGGGCCGGGAAGGCGCCTCGACGACGACGGGTGGAAGCGGCGTCACTTCCTCGGCTGTCACATCGCCTCCGGAAGTAATGGCGGCATCTTGCGCCATCGTCGGCGCGGATACGACAACGCTCATCGCGGCGCTGCACAGCGCCACGTACGCAAACTTAGACACGGAACACCCCCCGATACGCAGTACTCAGGTGCAGTTGTATACGTGGCGATATAACGGTGGCAATGGTGCTTCGATGCTATATGCGTCGACCCATCTGCTGGCGATGCATCGATGTCACAGCGGGTCTATCGATGGGTGTGACGGGCCGCGACGGCTGCGATCAGCCACAGTGAACTCTCAGGGCAGCGGACCAGTCCGGTACAACGTCACCTGCAGACCGCCGTGCGAGACCGGTTCGGCGGTGAGCGAGAATGGTAGGCCAGTCACGGCGGCCAGCGTTGCATCGCTTGTGATGAGACCCACGCGCCAGCCAGCAAAATGCGCCATCAGCCGCTGCCCGAGGGATTGATAGAGAAGCCGCAAGGGCTTCTTGTCGCCGATGCGATCGCCGTAGGGTGGGTTTACGACGACGATGCCGGGTGGCCCCACCGGCGCGACGAGTTCGTCGATGCCGCGTTCCTGAAAATCCGTAATTGCCGTGACGCCGGCGCGCTCCGCATTGGCGCGGCTCATGCGGATCGCTCCGGGGTCGAGGTCACTGCCGTAGAAGCGGACCGCCGGCGTGATAATCGTCTCCTCGCTGCGCATGCGTTGCCACGCATCGACATCAAACGTCGCGAGTTGCTCGAAGGCAAATTGGCGTGAGCGTCCGGGCTTCATGCCGGATGCGATCTCGGCGGCTTCGATGACGAAGGTGCCCGACCCGCACATGGGGTCGAGCACTGGCTCGTTTCCGTCGAAGCCGCACTGCCGGAGGAACAGGGACGCCATTGTCTCCCGCATAGGCGCCTTGGCGACAGCCAGCTTGTGGCCGCGCTTGTGCAGCAGCTCGCCGGACGTGTCGATGCTGATGGTGCAAACGTTGTCTTCGATGCGTGCCCTGACGCAAACGTCGGCGTCGGGATCTGCCTTCGCGCCAAGCTCCTCTACGATCGCGCGTTCGATGCGTTGGGCGACGGCACCGGAGTGATAAATCTTAGACGCCTTGCACGATGCCTCGACACGGAACGGCACGTCTTTCCGCAGAATCGTGGCCCAGGGTACGAGGCGGGCGCGCTTGTCGAGCTGCGAAAGATGGATCGCTCGAAACTCGTCGATTCGCGCGATGACGCGACCGGCGCCTCGGATTTCCAAGTTTGCACGCCAGACCTCGGGCCAGCCGCCCTTGAGGGTCACTCCTCCGGGCACCGTCTTGGCCTTGAAGCCTCGCGCGCGCGCCTCGGCGCAGAGGGGGCCCTCCAGTCCGGGGGTCGCTATAAGGAAGATCTCGAAGTCGCCATCTGTCATGCCGCCTGAATAGCGGGTAGGGGCGGTCTTCGATATGTTCCTGTCACAATTATTTTGGCGCGTTGTCGTTGTCGGCCGCCGAAATAGGCCCGAGGCCCCAGCGAAGGGCCTCGAGCCATTGCGTTAGCCGAGTTACTTGGCCGAGGCCTGCTTGTCCGGAGACCAGATCTGCGCCTCGCTGGCGGTGATGTTCTTCGGCAGTGCGCCTTCGGCGAAGAAGGCATCAGCGATTGTCTGCACTGCAGCTAGGTTGGCGGCGTCGACGGCGCGCACGTCATAGCTGCGGCGGCTGTTGGCGAGCGTCACGACCTCAGGCTTGAGGCCCCAGACAGGCGCGAGCACCTTTGCAGCCTCTTCCGGGTTCTTCTTCACCCACTGACCGGTTTCCTTCAGCTTGTCGAAGACGAGGCGCAGCACCTCGGGATGCTGGGCTGCGAAGGCCGAGGATGCGAGGTAGTAACGCTGGTAGTCGGCGACGCCCTTGCCGTCGGCGATAATGCGAACCTTTGACTGGGTCTGCGCACCGGCGACGAAGGGATCCCATGTGACCCATGCGTCGACGGCGCCCTTCTCGAACGCTGCGCGGCCGTCGGCGGGGGTGAGGAATGCGGGCTCGATGTCGGCGAATTTCAGTCCCGCCTTGTTGAGCAGGGCGATGAGAAGGTAGTGACTGCCGGCAGCTTTGGTGACGGCGATCTTCTTACCCTTGAGGTCGGCGACCGACTTGACCGGCGAGTCCTCCTTCACGAGGAGAGCCTGCGCGGACGGCGAAGCAGCTTCGGTCGCCACGTAGGTGAGCTTGGCGCCGGCGGCCTGGGCGAATACCGGGACAGTGTCTGCGACGTCGCCGGAAACATCGATGGCACCGACGTTCAGTGCCTCGAGCAGCGGCAGGCCGCTCGGGAATTCCGACCAAGCAACCTCGTAGCCGAGACCGGCGAGACCCTTTTCGAGCTCGCCGTTCGCCTTGAGCACGTTGATCAGGGTGGAAGACTTCTGGAAGCCGATGCGAACCTTCTTAGCTTCGTCGGCAGCGTTGGCGCCGGTTGCAAGCGCGAGGATGGCGCCGACCACGGCGAGGCCACGCACGATATGATGTCGCTTCATCTGAGATCCCTAAAAAGCATTCGTCCCGGAGGCGCGGTGCACCTCGCCACGCGTCACTGATGGCGCCAACGTCGCGCGGCGATCCAATACGAAATTCAGAAAAGCATTCCTGAACTTCTTGTTTGCGCTCGCGGTCGCGCGGGATGGATAACGACAACGCTGGAGACGCATTTGCGCGCCGCTTCGTCCGTTCTCTGGAACGCCGATGAAGTGCGCGCTGTTGCGTCGAGTGGGTCCACCAACAGGCGGGAATGACATCGTGACGATCGTCGCTGCTGCGGAGAAAGCGAACGTCCATTGGTTTTTGCCGACGCACGGGGATGGGCGCTACCTCGGCTCCGCGGTCGGTGGACGACAGGTGGACTTGTCCTATCTGCGGCAGGTCGCCGAAGCGTCGGACAAGGTCGGCTATTACGGGGTGCTTCTGCCTACGGGCCGAAGCTGCGAGGATTCCTGGGTCATAGCGTCGGCCGTTGCCCCCTATACGAAGACGCTTCGCTATATCGTGGCGGTGAGGCCCGGGCTGCTGTCTCCCGCGGTGGCGGCGCGCATGACAGCTACGCTGGATCGCATCACCGACGGTCGGCTGATCATCAATGTGGTGACGGGCGGCGATCCGGTCGAGAACAAGGGCGACGGGATATTTCTGGCGCACGACGAGCGCTATGCCGTCACGAAGGAATTTCTCGACGTCTACAAGCAGCTTTTGGCCGGCGGCCGGGTGGATTACGAGGGCCGGCACATCAAGATCGAGGATGGCCGGCTGCTGTTCCCGCCACTGCAGGAGCCGCATCCGCCGCTGTATTTCGGCGGGTCATCCGAAGTCGGGATCGCCGTCGCGGCCGAGCAGGTCGACACATATCTAACCTGGGGCGAGCCGCCGGAAGAGGTCGCCAAGAAGCTCGAGGTGGTTCAGAAGGCTGCCGACGCGCGGGGCCGGAAGCTGGACTTCGGCATCCGCCTGCATGTCATCGTGCGCGAAACGAACGAAGCCGCCTGGGCTGCCGCCAACGACCTCCTGAAGCACCTCGACGAGGAAACGCTGGCGGCGGCGCAGAAGACCTTCGCTCGCATGGATTCCGTGGGGCAGAAGCGGATGCTTGCCCTGCACGGGGGCAACCGGGACAAGCTCGAGGTGAGCCCCAACCTTTGGGCCGGCGTCGGCCTGGTACGTGGCGGTGCCGGTACGGCACTCGTCGGCGATGCCGAGACGGTGGCCGAGCGCATCAAGGAATACATGCGTATCGGCATCGGAACGTTCATTTTCTCCGGCTATCCGCATCTCGAAGAGGCCTACCGGTTTGCCGAACTCGTATTCCCGTTGCTGCCGCTGGCGCATCCCTCGCCGCTCTTGCGGTCCGACCGCGGCGGCCCGGTGGGCGAGACGATCGCGAACGACCAGCTGCCGGCGGTGCGTCAGCGGGGACAGTCGTAATGGCATTGCGGCGCTGGACATTGAAGTCTGAGCGGTTTGTGCCGTGGCTGGTGCCGATTACGGTTCTTGTTCTGTGGGAAGCGGCGGCGCGCAGCGGTTTCATCGAGCAGCGGATTTTGCCGGCGCCTAGTCAGGTGGCAGTTGCGTTCTGGGACACCGCCAAGAGCGGCGCGCTGTTCCATCACGTCGCGATCAGCTTCAACCGGGCACTCATCGGGCTTTTGGTGGGTGGCGGTCTCGGGTTCGTGCTGGGTGTCATCAACGGCACGTCGCGGCATGCCGAGTTGCTGCTGGATTCTGCCCTGCAGATGTTCCGCAACGTCCCGCACCTCGCCGTCATTCCGATGGTGATCCTATGGTTCGGGATCGACGAGACAGCGAAGATATTCCTGGTTGCGATCGGCACGCTGTTCCCGATCTACCTCAACACTTTCCACGGTATCCGAACGGTAGACCGGGGCCTGATCGAGATGGCCCGGGTCAATGGGCTGGGACCGTTTGCGATCTTCTGGCGCGTGGTGTTGCCGGGAGCGATGCCGTCCGTGCTAGTGGGGCTGCGCTATGCGCTGGGCATCATGTGGCTGACGCTCATCGTCGCCGAGACGATCGCTGCATCTTCCGGCATCGGCTACATGACGATGAATGCGCGTGAGTTCCTGCAGACGGACGTGGTGGTGCTCGGGATCATAATCTACGCCCTGCTGGGCAAGGCCGCGGACGTCGCGACGAAGCTGATCGAGCATCGCGCGCTTGCGTGGCACCCCGCGTACCATGCCAACAGCAATGCCACTGCTTAGAGCGGACAGCGGGTTGAAATGTCGCCGATAGCAAGGAAGCTCGAACCTGGGCCCGCCGCGCCCGCAAACGACGGTTCGGCCGACACCGCTGGCGCGCATGAGAATCTCGGCCAGCCGCTCAAGCTCGATAACCTGCATGTCGCCTTTGGCGCGCGCAAAGTCCTGCAAGGGCTTTCCATCGACATCCCCGCGCGGCAGTTCGTTGCCGTTGTCGGTCGCTCCGGGGTCGGCAAATCCACGTTGATGCGCCTGATCGTCGGGCTCGATCAACCGAGCGAAGGACAGGTGCTCATCGCCGGTGAGCGCGTGGCGGGGTTGCAGGATTCAGTCCGGCTGCTGTTTCAGGATGCGCGGCTTCTCCCCTGGCAAACCGTGCTGAGCAACGTCGGCATCGCTCGCATGCCGGGGTGGAAGGAGACCGCGCGCGGGGCGTTGCGCGACGTCGGCCTCGAAGACCGGCAGAACGACTGGCCGGCGGTGTTGTCAGGAGGACAACGGCAGCGGGTTGCGCTCGCGCGCGTCCTGGTCGGGCATCCCGGAGTGTTGCTGCTGGACGAGCCGTTCGGTGCGCTCGACGCGCTCACGCGGACCGAGATGCACGCGCTGCTGGAGCGTCTGTGGCTGCGGCATCGCTTCACGACACTGCTCATTACCCACGATGTCGCAGAGGCGGTTGCCCTTGCCGACAGGGTCGTGGTCATCCGCGACGGACGCATTACATATGACGTGACGGTCGATATCGCGCGTCCGCGCCGGCGTGTTGATCCAGTAGCCGTCGCTTTGCAGTCGAAGATCCTCGAGCAAGTTTGATCCATCGGTAGTTCTCGCAATGAGCGTTCCGGGCCGGCACGTCATCATCGTTGGGGGCGGGGCCAGCGGTGCGCTGCTGGCCATCGGCCTTCTGCGTCTGCCGCAGCCGCCGGCGGTGACCATCATCGAGCGGCGGCAGCTGCTGGCCCGGGGATTTGCCTATGGTGAGGCCGCGCCCTTCCACCTCCTAAATGTTCGTGCGGCGAACATGAGCGCCTACCAGGATGTGCCCGATCACTTTCTCCAGTGGCTGGACGGAAGAGCGCCAGTGCCGGGTGTCACGGGCGAGGGCAGGTTTCGCTTCGCACCTCGGCGCGTATACGGGGAGTACCTTGCCGAGCAACTCCACACATTGGCGCTCGCGGCTGGCGACGGTGGGAGGCTGCAACATATCCAGGGTGAAGCGATCTCGCTGACGCGGGCGGAGACTGGCCTCGTCGTCAATCTTGCGGACGGGCGGCAAGTCCGGGGGGAAGTCGTCGTGCTGGCGACCGGGTACGGACTGCGGCGGCCGTCAGATCTTCCACACAGTCTGCCATCGTGGAGCGGCTTCGAAGCTGAATCGCTCGCCGGCATCGAGCGAGTCCTCGTCATCGGCACCGGTCACTCGGCGATCGACCACGTTCAGCTGCTGCTGGCGGCCGGCTACGGCGGCAAGATCACGATGATGTCGCGGCACGGGTTCCTTCCGGCTGTACACCGGCCTGTCGAGCCGGCGAAGATCGAACCCGGCGAGATCCCATTTGGTGTCCGGCTGAGCGAGATCTGGCGCTGGTTTCGCAAACGTGCCGACGTGGCGGAGCGGCAAGGGGGTGACTGGCGCGCCGAGCTCGACGGGATGCGGCCGCACGCGCATGCATTCTGGCAGGCATTTCGGCCCGAGGACCAGCGCAGGTTCATACGGCATGCGCGCGCCTGGTACGACGTGCGCAGGCATCGGATGGCGCCGTCGATTACCGCGACACTTGAGCGTCTGAGGGCCGAAGGGCGACTGGACGTCATCAGTGGGCGAATCGTGACGGTTCGTGACGGGGTCAGGGATGCGGTCGTGGTCTACCGCCATCGCGGAGAGCTGCGGGAGCACGAGCTGCGGGTCCAGGGTATCATCGAATGCACGGGCTTCGATCTCAATCCCCGCACATCGCGGAATCCGTTATTGGCCGATCTTCTCGCGCAGGGCCTCGCCGTGGAGGGGCAGCACGGGTTTGGCGTCAAGGTGACGCCGTCGTGCGCGCTGATCGACGCGGAAGGCCGTCCGGAAACAGATCTCTTCGCTGTCGGGCCGCTGACGCGAGGGCAGTTCTGGGAAACGGTCGGCCTGCCCGACGTGCGTCAACAATGCGCACGCGTTGCCGCGGCCATAGGGTCGCACGAGCAGCCGGCAACTTGAGAACGATTGCCGCATCGATGAGCAGCGTCATCGCGCATCGCTCGCCGTCTGTGCAGAACCACCGGGCAATGCGCTAAGCTGCCGCATGATGACTCGTATATCGTAAGCACATCTTCTTGTTTGAGTGGCACGTGCCGCGCCGCTACTTCTCGTGAGGGGTTGGCGCAGCTTCCTGCGCCGGGGTAGGGGATGGCCACGCGATGGCCATCGATGTCGCAGCGTGAACCGGTCCATCGAAAATAGTTGGCTCTCCGAAGCGCGGTCATCGTCGCGCAGGGCCGGCGGGCAAGCGCACCTCCTTTTGGTCGTCGCGGCGGGAACGGCACAGCATGTCTGATCATTCATCGGGCCACGAGGCCGGCAACGAGCCCGGGTATGGGGCGTCGGGCTTCGCTGCAACGAGCGACAAGGTAAAGGCAGATCTGCCGTCAGTTGTCGGCGCGAACCTGCGCCGCTTGCGCGCTCGCAGCGGCCTTTCCCTTGAGAAGCTTGCGAGCCTTTCCGGTGTCAGCCGCGGCATGATCGGCCGCATCGAGATGGGTCGGAGCACGCCTACGATCGGGCTACTTTCCCGATTGGCCGAAGCGCTGGATGTGCAACTTATCAGCCTGATTGCAGCTCAAGCGCAGCCCGCTGCGAGCGTGCTGCGTCACGAGCGGTCGACGACGATCGAGACCAGCGGTGGCAAGTTCGTCGTGCGCCCGCTATCGAAGCGGCAATCCGACGGCGTGGAGTTCTTCGAGGTTTCCATCGCACGCTCGCACTTCGAAGAGGGCGAGCGGTCCACGGCCGGGGTGACTGCTCACGTGGTAGTGGCCAGCGGCATCGTCGTGGTGACGGTCGCCGGAGAGGCGCCAACGACGTTGGCAGCGCGCGATGCAATCATATTCCCTGCCGATGCGGTGCACGGATATCACAACGTGGGTGAGCGGGAAGCTGTCCTCTACGTGACGCTCTCGTCGAACTCTGGGCACGACTGACGCGTCGAAGGCAGCGCTAAGCTTCCAGGCTGTTGTTGTGCGCTTCCCAGCCGTCTTGAGCGTCCTAGCAGGGCAGCCCACCGCCGCGATCAATTCGGTCTTAGACAGTGGCTAGAGTTGCGCTGCGCGTTGGCGCGAGCGCCCGCGAGTGATCTCAACGTCCTCATCAAAACTCCGCAACCGAGGAAATATCCGCGCGCCGTATGCGAAAGTGTCCGTGCGTCCGCATTGTTGGTCCGAAATCTGATGCCTCGCTACTAAATTGCTATGCCGACTTTAGCACCATTGAGCGCTGCCAATTGATTTGCTGATTTCGAGCGGTGGCGTCGCATTTTTCCGCAACTGGCCTCAGTTTCTTTTTGTGGTTACATTTGTCTCCGCTTAATTGACCGGTCCGCCGGCTAAATCGTGCTTGCAATCTATATCCGATCGCTGCTTCCGTTCGCTAGGTTATCCATTGTTCATTTAATTAGCAGATGAATCCGTCGTGGTGCGCAGATCATCGTCGTGACGTTAAGCTGAGCCGTCGGCCGAGCTGTGTCCCCGCCGATTCGGCAGACCATATAACGCCCCTGAATGCACAATAAAGTTCACTGCTGCGTTGGTCCGCCGCGGACTTGTCTGCGATTGTGCTCTTGCGGTACAATTTATTATTCGCATCCTATTCATGCGTTAAATTGTGCATTTTGTTTTGTGTATTGCGCTCGAAACCGACGATGTTTTTGCGACGCAATTGCTGGAGGTTTCGTTGCCTTTTGGCGACACTTAATGCGTGGTCTGGTGCTGGCACGTAAACGCCAGGCTTTTCAGTTCTTTAGGCCCTGGAAAAGGCACGCATAAGGCCTCCTTTGCATCAGGGGCGCATAAGAAGATCATTTATTTTTCGTTTGATTCGAAAAGGCCGCTCATTACCCCTGAGCGTAGTCGCCGGGCGAAATGGCAATTACCGGCGATTCGTTGAACGCGTCGCGTTGTGGCGTAACAGTAGCGTTAGGAGTTCGTGATGTACGGGGGAGTACGGGGTAGGATCAACTTTGCGTTGGTTCTCGGAGCCGGCATGTTGCTGGCCGGAGCATCGGCACAGGCAGCCGATCTTGGATCGGACGGTGTTGCCGATCTGGAAGAGCGTGTTGCTGAGCTCGAAGCCACGACGGCTCGCAAGGGCAATCGCAAGGTCTCGCTGACGGTGTCTGGTTGGGTCAATCAGACGGTGCAGTGGTGGGATGACGGCGAGGAGAGCAACACTTACGTAGGCACCAACGGTAGCGACCCGACACGCTTCCGCTTCGTCGGCAAGGCCAAGATCGATAAGGATTGGTCGGCCGGCTATATTATCGAGATCGGAATCGGTTCGAACCGCCAAGACAGGAATAGCGCTACCGCGCAGGCAGGTCTCAACCTTGCCAGTTCTGGTAACGACACGGGGCTCAACCTCCGTCACAGCGCCTGGTTCTTGGAGAGCAAGAGCCTCGGCAAGGTGACGGTCGGCCAGACCTCGGCGGTTAACGACGGTATCACCGAGCTCACGCTGGCGAAGACCATCCTGGTCGAGAAGCCGATCCAGATATTCACTCCGAACGCGGCGTTTGCTCTACGCAGATCCGACACTGGTGCGCCGGTCAGCACCTGGGCTGGTCTAACGAACGGCCAGTCTACCGGCATCGGCGAAGGCGATCGCTACAATCTCATTCGCTATGATTCGCCGGAGTTCGGCGGCTTCGTCGCGTCTGCAAACTGGGGCGAGGACGACTTCTGGGCGGTCGCGCTGAAGTACACGGGTGAATTCCACGGCTTCAAGCTGGCCGCTGGCATCAGCTACGCCGCGATCACCGACAATACGCAGGCCATCGGTGGATCCACCAGCTACGGAAACGACGAGGGTACGACCTTTGGCGGCTCCGCAAGCGTTCTGCACGTAGAGAGCGGCTTGTTTGCCACGTTCGCTTACGGCGAATCGGAAGTCTCGCCGCGTAAGGTCGCTTCCACCACCGACGACCGCGATTACTCGAACTGGAACATCCAGGCGGGTATTCAGAGGAAGTGGCATCCGCTCGGCGCTACGACCCTCTACGGCGAGTACTACCAGGGTGACTTCGGCCAATCCAACGTGACTGCCATCACCGGGTCCGAGGTCAACGTCTGGGGTGCTGCCGCAGTCCAGGCCATCGATGCCGCTGCTCTCGAGCTGTACGTCGCCTACCGTCACTACTCGGCTGACCTGAAGGGCGTTTCCTACGGCGTCCAGGACTTCGACACCGTGTTCTCGGGCGCCAAGATCAGCTTCTGATCTCGAATGCAAACGTCCTGCCGCGGGAACCCACGCCCGCGGCAGCAACCTTCCCCGATCGGCCGGTTTACGCAACGTCGGCTGGTCGGGGAGCCCCTCAAGAAGTCTGAGCACGTTTGGTCCCCTTCTCAGTCGGGTGTCATGATGCGCAGCGGTACAGCAAAGCCAGCCATTGCCTTCTTGCGCCGCTCCGGTTCGGATGCGGCCATGCTCCCAAGAGGCGAGCAGCGTGCGCTGATCGCTGGCTTTGCCGCGCGTTCGGACTACGAAGTTGTCTTCGAGTTCGTATACTCGGGCACGTCGGATGAGGATCTGCTCGAGAGCAACGCCTTCCGATCGATGCTCGACCGTATCGCGGCCAAGAAGGCCGCGACGGTGATCGTCGCCAGCGCGACGACCTTTTCTTCTGATCCGCTCGTGCAGGCCGTCGGCGCCGCTCAATTCCGCAAGCATGGGATCGAGCTTCTCGTAGCCGACGATTCAACCGTGCCAGCCATCACCACGTCGCCCGACCAGATCGTGGATCATGTGTTCGAGCTGCGGGAGCGTTTCGAGGCGCATCTGGCGCGCATGGAGGAGCGGCGGCGTTTGAAGTTCGGGCCGCAGCGGCGCAAGAACTACGTCGAGATGTTCCCGGAGGCGGTGACGCTGGCCAAGACGCTGCATGACAAGAGCTTGCGTGATGGCGTGCGAACGTCGCTGCGCGAACTGAGCGCGATCCTCGCGCGGCAGGGACATCTCAACAACGCGGGCAACCCTTATCATCCCGACGAAGTACGGCGCATGATCAAGGGACCGGATCCCCTGCGCGCCGCGAGTGCGTAGCGCGGCAGATCTGAACTCTGCTTTCTTCTGCATCATCGTCAGCAAATTAGTTTGAATGCTGCGCGTTCAAGCGGCCGCGGCGAACGAAGTTGTGGAAGATTCGAAACTCGTGTCGTCTTCGACGCAATTTGCAATCGGCGGTCGCAACTGCCGGAGAACAAAGGCGACTCTATTCGCGTAGGAGGCAGACGGTCGCAGACGACCAATCCGCGATAGCGAATGAAACACCGTTCGCGTTGGGAATTTTGCTTGCGCCCGCCATCTACGAGCACGTAAATCTCTTTCTCGCGATCTGATCGCAAACGCATTCCATTTGCCCGAGTGTGAAATAACGCTCGACGGAATCCGGTGTAGCCGCCTTGGCGGCCACATCACGCTCAAAAGTATCAAGATGAAGAGAGGACTATCATGGCCGAGGAAGGTCGCGGCACACTTGCCGAAGGCGCAGCAAGGCAATTAGCCAACGCTACGAAGACGAGAGCCCAGTGGGGCGGCATTACCCCACGTTGGCTGATCCCATTTCTTCCATGGACGCCCGTTGAGGCCGGCATCTATCGTCTCAACAAGGTCAAGGAGACGCGCGGCGCGACGTCCGCGAAGTCCCTCGACGTCGAGTGCAGCCCGCCGCGCGATCGCGATGCCGACCTGCCTGAGACGTTCGTCGACTATGACGAGAACCCGCGCGAGTACTTCCTCAACGCGGTGACGACCGTCCTCGACGTCCAGACCCGCGTCTCGGATCTCTACAGCCATCCCTTCGATCAGATCCAGGAGCAGCTCCGCCTGCTCATTGAGAAGGTGAAGGAGCGGCAGGAGAGCGAGCTCATCAACAACAAGGAGTATGGCCTGCTCGCGAACTGCGCCTCGTCGCAGCGCATCTCGGCACGCTCTGGCGGCCCAACGCCTGACGACCTGGATGACCTCATCGCCAAGGTGTGGAAAGAGCCGTCGTTCTTCCTCGCCCATCCGCGCGGCATCGCCGCCTTCGGTCGCGAATGCACACGGCGCGGTGTTCCCCCGCCGACGGTGACGCTGTTCGGTTCTCCGTTCCTCACCTGGCGTGGCCTGCCGCTGGTTCCGTCCGACAAGGTGCCGTTGACGGCCGGTGGCAAATCGAAGTTCCTCCTCCTGCGTACGGGTGAGAAGAAGCAGGGCGTCACCGGCCTGTTCCAGCCGGGCGTCCCGGGCGAGGTTTCGCCGAGCCTGTCGGTGCGCTTCATGGGCATCGACCGGCGCGCCATCGCCTCCTACCTGATCTCGCTCTATTGCTCGCTGGCGGTCCACACTGAAGACGCGCTGGGCGTGCTGGATGATGTTGAGGTGGGCAAGTACCATGACTACCCCGCAGCAAAGTGATCTGACGGGCGCCGCTGCTAGCGCAGCGGCGACCCCCGGAGCCGGCGAGGCGGCGCCCTATGCGCCCGCGGCCGACGTGCCGGATGCCGCGACCATCGCTCGTATGGCGAACGCGTTCTACGCGGCGCCGCCGTCGCCGCCCATTCCGGGGCCCGGCGCGGCGCTGCCGTCGGCGCCTGTGTTCGCCGCCGAGCCTATGTATCGCAATATCCCCGGCCTTCCCGCGATTGAGCTGCCGCTGTCGCCAAACCTCAATCCGGGTCTACCGCCGATGCCGATCCCCGCTTCGGGTGCGGCGCAGCCTTCGGCACACCTCTTCGCTGTGGAGCCAATGCTCGGACAGGCACAATCTACGTCGCCTTCCAGCTTGGGCCAGCCACAGGGTGGAAAGGGTGCGCCGGCGATGTCGATGACGCCGCAGGTTTCTGGGCCGTCGCCGTCGCTGCCGGTTGGTGGACTGCCTGCGACGCCTGCAGCTCCGCGTGGAGTTGGGAGCGAGCCCGACTTCGCTTCGCTGCCCTATTCGTTGGGCGGCGCTCTGTCGCTCATCCCGAGCATGGAAGATGCCGGGTCGCCATACGGCGCGGGTGCAGCGCTGCAGGGTCCGGCCACAGGATCGGCCGTCCCCGGCAGCACATACTCGTTCCTCGATCGCGGCACGGCTCCCGCCTACGATCCATCGCCGCGCTCGGGCTTTGGCGCGACGCCGGCTGCTGCGGCTCCTGCCGCTCCGGCTGCAGGCGTTCCCTTCTTTGACGTCTCGGTGCTGGACCTCAGTGGGCTGGGCTTCCAGCACAGCACCGGCCTCGGCACGCCGACGAACGGCATTTCGGGTGTGCGTCCGTTCGATCCTTATTCGATCAAACGCGATTTCCCGATCCTGCAGCAGAACGTCAACGGCAAGCCACTCGTTTGGCTCGACAATGGCGCCACTACGCAGAAGCCGCAGAGCGTCATCGACCGCATCTCGTACTTCTACGAGAACGAGAACTCCAACATCCACCGCGGTGCACATACGCTCGCCGCGCGCTCGACCGACGCCTACGAAGCGGCGCGCTCCAAGGTGCGCGGCTTCATCAACGCGCCGGGCACGGACAGCATCATCTTCGTGCGCGGCACGACGGAAGGCATCAACCTCATCGCTAAGGCGTGGGGTGGCCGCAACGTCAAGGAAGGCGACGAGATCGTCATCACCAACCTCGAGCACCACGCCAACATCGTTCCCTGGCAGCAGCTTGCTGCGGAGAAGGGCGCGGTGCTGAAGGTGGCGCCGGTGGACAACACCGGTCAGATCATCCTCGAGGAATACGAAAAGCTGTTCACACCGCGCACACGCATCGCGTCGTTCAGCCAGGTCTCCAACGCGCTCGGCACCATCACGCCGGTCGCGGACATGATCGCGATTGCCCACCGGCACGGTGCGATCGCCGTCGTCGACGGTGCGCAGTCGGTGTCGCATATGCCGATCGACGTGCAGGCCCTGGACGCCGACTTCTTCGTGTTCTCTGGACACAAGATGTTCGGGCCCACCGGCATCGGCGCCGTCTACGGGCGTCCGAGCATCCTCGAGACGATGCCTCCGTGGCAGGGCGGCGGCAACATGATCCAGGACGTGACCTTCGAGAAGACGACGTTCCACGGACCGCCGGCGCGCTTCGAAGCCGGCACCGGCAACATCGCCGATGCCGTTGGTCTGGGCGCGGCCATCGATTACCTCATGACCATCGGCATGAGCAATATCGCTGCCTACGAGCACGAGCTGCTCGGCTACATGACGCGCGGTCTGCTCACCGTTCCGGGCCTGCGTCTCATCGGTACGGCGCACGAGAAGGCCGGTGTGGCTTCCTTCGTGCTCGATGAGTGCCGCGTAGAGGATGTCGGCAAGGCTTTGGCCGCTGAAGGCATTGCGGTGCGCGCGGGGCATCACTGCGCTCAGCCGATCCTGCGCCGCTTCGGCGTCGAGGCGACGGTGCGCCCCTCGCTCGCACTCTATAATACGACCGAAGACGTCGACGTTCTGATCGCGACGCTGCTGCGCATCCAGACAGGTCGCGGCAAACGCGGGATATGACAACGAGCCGGCGCGGTATCGCTATCGCGCCGGCATTTATGCCTCCATCAATCTGGCAATAAGCACCGCTGAATTTCATCGTTCGGCGTGAAGCAGGCACGATTATGCTGCGCGACTTCAGCCAGCGATGCTTGCAGAGGCATGGGATCTCACTACCTAGAAATCGCCGGTCATCTCGGGGTCGCTTGGCTCGCAGGCAGCCTCATCGGGCTCGAGCGAAGCTTTCACGGACGCCCCGCGGGCTTTCGCACGCACGCGCTCGTCTGCCTCGCGTCGGCGCTGCTGATGCTGATCACCGCCTATCACCAGGACTGGTTGCCGCATCAGGCGGTGGGCACCAACACCACACTTGATCCCCAACGTATGGCGCAAGGGATCATGACCGGCATCGGTTTCCTCGGCGCCGGCGTGATCTTCAAAGAGGGGCTCACGGTCCGCGGGCTGACGACGGCGGCGTCGATCTGGATCACCGCGGCGATCGGCATCTTGTTCGGTATCGGATTTTTCTATCCGGCGGTGCTCGGTACGTTGGCGACGCTCGGCACTCTCGCCGCGTTCCGGTACATCGAAGCGCGCATACCCAGCCACATTTTCGCGCATCACGTGTTGCGGTTTTCGCGTGATCGCGTGCTCCCGGAGGCCGACGTGCGGCGCCTGCTGAGCCTGCACGGTTTTTCGATTGCCAACATGAGCCATCGGCTCGACTCTGCCGGTGACTTCTTTGAGTACCGCATGACGATCCGGACGGCCGACCAGGAAGCGATAGCGCGCCTCGCGGCCAAGCTAGCGACGCTCCCCGAGGTCATAGAATTCCGGATTTCCCCGACCGGCGACTGATGCTGCGTCGGGGTACGGGGCGTCTGCCGCCAGCGATCATAAGCTTCGCTGTTTTTCTTTGTTCCCAGCTCTGGTTTAACCCTCCTAGCTTGCGCGACTTTCAAACATGGAGGGGGAAGATGAACTTTCGTCGTCTAGTGGCGGGCACCGGATCAGCCGCACTCGCTATCATTGCGGCCATGGCCGTCGCTGGCGGAACAGCCAACGTCCGGGCCGAAGAGCCGAAACCGGCAGAGCCGGCGGCCGCGCCAGCGCCCACCGGGCCAGGCAATCTCCTGAACGCCTCCTATGACGTCTCGCGCGAACTCTACAAGGATATCAACGCGGCTTTCGTCGCCGACTTGAAGAAGAAGTCCGGCGAGGACGCGACCATCAATCAGTCGCATGGCGGCTCGACGAAGCAGGCGCTCGCCGTCGTCAACGGCCTCGAGGCTGATGTCGTCACTTTCAACCAGGCTCCTGACGTGGATGTGTTGGTGAAGCCGGGCCTCGTGTCGGCCGACTGGCGCAAGAAGTTTCCGAACAACGCTTCTCCCTATACCAGCACAACGGTGTTTCTGGTCCGCAAGGGCAACCCCAAGGGCATCAAGGACTGGGACGATCTGGCGAAGCCCGGTATCGGCGTGATCGTGCCCAACCCGAAGACCTCGGGCAATGGTCGCTACACCTACCTCGCTGCATGGGGCTATGCGCTCAAGAAGACCGGCAACGACGCGGGTGCCAAGGACTTCGTCGCGAAGGTGTCCGCCAACGTGCCGGTGCTCGATG
>CALRVN010000032.1:0-16816 GCA_943371625.1 Hyphomicrobium sp. CS1GBMeth3 | reverse complement strand
GTGTCCTTGTAGAGCCAGTCGAGCTCGCGCTGTACCTGCATGGCCAGCTCGCGCGTCGGGGCGATGATCAGGGCCAGGGGTTCGGCGGCCGGGCGCAGACGCTCCGCCTCGCCGAGGAGGGTCGGCGCGATGGCGAGGCCGAAGGCGACGGTCTTGCCGGAACCGGTCTGGGCCGAAACCAGCAGGTCGCGACCGGTGTCGGCTTCGAGGACCGCCAGCTGTACGGCGGTCGGGACGGAATAGCCGCGCGCGTCGAGGGCGCGCCCGAGCGCGGGATGAACTGACGGAAAAGGCATGGAAAGAGGTGCTTTTCGAATAAGGGCCGCGGCGGGTGGCCGGAAAGCGGTTCCAGCGCAACGCGACCAAGGTCTGGTGATTTCAGATGCCTAGCCGGTTTTAGGCATCCTAGCCACGAGACATGTAGACCCGGTTAGTTTGGGGGCGTGTGGTGCTGCGAGAGGGATGCGAACCCCTACCCCGTCATTACGAACATCTGGGCAACACTCGTAAGCCGTTATTCGGCGGGTGAAAATCCCCGTCTAGGCCTAGAGGGCGGAGCGGCCTAATCTGGCCAAAACGTTTGGGTATGGGCTGCCAAAGGGCCGTGTTGCCGCCGTACGCGTATACCATTCCTAGACTTACGCGTGGTGGGGGCATCGAAGTCGTTGGCATAGTCGCTGCGGGCGCTGGGCGCGCCTGACAAGTTCGCGTCTAGGGTGCGGGACGGGTGAGTTGGGGGAGTAGCGATGTCTTCGGGCTCTGTGCAGCTTGACGCCCTGTCTCGGAAGCTGCGCGTACCTGCCGATCTGATCTATGTCGTCGGCCTGGTTGTAGGCTCGCTCCTCTCGATCGCCCTCTTCAACAATCTGGTCAAGACGTTCTACAGGTCGGCGGCACCACACAGTGCCATCGTCGCGACGCTTCCGATCGTGGCGGCTGCGCTGCTCGCGCTCGCGTTCCTGCACGTCAGATCCTCGCAATTTGTTCCGTTGCTGCGGATCGCGTTGAGGTCGTCGAGCTTGGGACTGCTCGTGTACCTGCTCGTCGAGCGCCCCGACTTTACCGCCGCAAACCCGAACTTTGCCGGCGACGCCGAGTACATCTGGTACACCTACTATTTTGTGGTGGCCCTCGCTGCAGCGAGCATCGTCTTTCCCGCGTTCAACATACCCGTGGCGATCTACATCATGTCGGCGGGTTTTCTGATTTCGCCCATTTCGGGGATGGGCTCATCAACCCTCGATATCCGTTACATGCTCGACATGGCGATCTACCTGACGATCTTTCCCATAGGACTGCAGTTGCTTGAGCGTCGGGGGATCGTCCGCGAATACGACCAACATCAGCAAACGATCACGTTCATCGCTTTTGGCCTGCATCTGGGCAACTACTTTTGGTCGGGAGTTGCCAAGCTTTTGGTCGGGCCGTTTTTCTGGACGTGGGCGCTCGAGAACCAAACGCAGAACCTGATACCTTATTCCATCGACAAGGGTACGCTGCCGTTCGGCCACATCCCGTGGATGGTCGACTACGCATACTCATTGGCCGGCATGTTTGTATTGCCGTTGAATCTGGCGATCATCGGCTTCCAGCTGTTCGCGATCATTTGCGTGTTGCGGATCAGCTGGTTGAGGATAGCGACCACCTTCTACGACCTGATGCACATCGGCATATACGTTCTGGGCGGTTTGCTCTTCTGGCCATGGATATGGAACAACTTCACGATCCTGATCGCAACGAACTCTCCGCGTCTCTCGATATCGAGATCGGCCAAAGCGGCGTGCATCGTTACGATCCTGCTCGGGAATCCGTTGGTCGAGATGTACAAGTCCGCGCGGCTGGCCTGGTTCGACGTCGCCGATGCTCGGCAGAGCTACTTCGAGGCCGTCACGGATAGCGGCAACGTGCGCGTGCCGCCATCCTTCTTTCTGAGCCATTCCTATGGGGTGTCGCTTGGTTACATGGATGGGGTGCCGCACTCCGGGCATTACGGTCACAGCAATTGGAACTCCGTGCCGCACTACGAGCGGCAACTCACTTCGGGTACGTGCCCGGCCCCTCCGACGGGGAAAGTTGAAGGCGAAGAGACGCCGGAGCACCGCGCCGTGCGGCTGGAGAAGCTAGGTCGCTTCATTCGCGCGCATCATGCCAAGATGATCGATCGCGCGGAGACCTTCGGGCCCAACAGCTACTATCTTCGCTTGCACCACCATCCCAGCAACCCATACCTGTTCGGAGAGTTCAGCAACCTGAACCTCAAGGACGTACGCGCCTACAATCTCGTACTGGAGTCTGCGTGCTACCAGTTGCACGATGGGCATATGACCAAGAAGGTCGTCGGGAAATCGGTTGATCGGTTCGATGTTCGATAGTCAGACGACATACATCATCTACGATGGCGAGTGCCCGTTTTGCTCGCAGTACGTGAAGCTGCTGCGCCTTCGTCAGTCGGTGGGACAGATTGAACTTGTCGACGGGCGGCAAACGCATCCGGCGGTCGATCATGTCGAACGGGCGGGGTTCGTTCTCAACAATGAGATGGCGCTGGTTCACAGGGGCACGATCTACTCGGGCGCTGAATGCATCAATCGCTTGGCGCTGCTGAGTACACGCTCGGGCGTGTTCAACAGGCTAAACGCCTTGGCCTTCTCGTCGGCCCCCGTGTCCAGGGTCGCGTACCCTGTGCTGAGGTCATTGCGAAATCTTACGTTGCGGCTAATGGGGCGGGGGCCGCTGAGATCGACGCTGACGTCAGGCTGAGGGCGCAGTGCGCGTGACGATTTTCCAAACGGAGCGGTCCGCTCTGGTGGACTCGCTGCTATGAAGAAATTTTTCCAATGGCCATCTTGGCGGGCCTATAAACAGCAAACGGTTTGGTGAGTATAGGATGTTCCGCGAGATTAAGGCGCCCTCCCGCGAGCCGAGCGTCACGGTCGTGGCGATAGTAAAAAACGAGATGTTCTTCTTGCCGGCGTTTCTCGATCATTATCGCCGTCAGGGCATCGAACAATTTGTTTTCCTGGACGACGGATCGGTTGACGGCGGCTTGGAGTACCTTCAGGCGCAGAATGATTGCGCAATCATCGCCAGCCACTACCGCTATGGCGATTACGTTGATGGAAAGAGGGTGGACGTCATTTGGCGGAATATGCTGCCACGGACATATTGTGCCGGGCGGTGGGCGATCCTCGTCGACGTGGACGAGCTCCTGCAATTTCCAGTTGGATTTGACAGCGCAATATCGTTTACCGCCGCGATTGAAAGGCTGGGTCACACAGCTGTGGGCGCGACCATGATCGATTTCTACCCTGCACACGTAGATGGGTTGTCGAACGCGGAGGCTCCGGCGAGCGCGGCGGAATTGATTGGTCGCTATCCCTATTTCGACAACGTCCGCCACGGCCATTGGGTCGACGGCGAGAACAGATATCATCGCGTGTATGGCGGCGTGCGGGATCGCCTTTTGCGGACTCACGGCATGGAGCCACCACAAGCCCGCGCTACACCGCTGCGGTTGCTCAAACAGGCGTTGCGAAGCTCGCTCGGACTGAAACGTGACAAGAACCAGTTCTTCAATGCGCTGAAGAAGGTGCCGTTGATCAAGTGGAGCGAGCCCCACGAATACGTAACTTCGCACGCCATCTCGAAGCCGCCGGCAAGCGGCACGCAGTTGCCGCTGATGCATTTCAAGTTCACGGGAAGTTTGGCTGCCAAAATAGACGCGGCCATCGCTACGGGCTCTTACAGCAACAAGAGCGCGGAATATCACCTCTACCGAGCGCTGTTGTTGGCAATGCGGGACTCGGGCAATGGGTCCTTCCTGTGCGCCGACTCGCGCGAATTCCGTGACAAGAGTGACTTCATCGAGAATGGCTTGTTGCGGTTCGATGCCGGGAGCGAGGTGCGTCCACTGGCTGGGGAGCCGTCGCGGGACGCTTATGCCCGCGAAGCATTCGAGTGACGTTGGTCCTGATTGCACGCGTCGAATATTGACCGCGGCGGAAGTTCGAGCAATCAGCGCGCATTTGTCGAGCGGCCAGTGGATGTGCGGTGATGCCCGCTCGTACAGTTTGGGCGGTCTTCGCCGCCTGCTCGGGTCGACGATCTCGTGTCCCAGCTAAAGGACATTTTCGATGAACCGCTATTACGCACGGCTGCTCATTGCTGCCGCGACGTTTCTCGTGGCGTTTCCCGCTCGCGCGCACGGGGCTCGTAAACTTCATTCTCGCGCTACTCGCGCTCATGCCGATCGCGCCGACGCTCACGGATTGGTTCGCGATCAAGCGGTGGTTTTTCGCAGACCGCGCCTGGCTCGCGGCCATCTTCGCCAACCTCGCCGCACTTGCGGTCGGGATCCCATTGTTCTTGGCGTTGCAATGGGTGAACAGCGAAGCAGCTACAGCCCTTGAGCTGTGGGCGGTGGACGCCGCGTACTGGTTGCGCACGCTCTCGCCCTGGCTGGAGGGCCTCGTCACGATTACCGCCATGGCTGCGACGAAGGCGCCGGTGCTTCGCGGGGGGGGGTGGAGACCGGTTTTCGCGGCCGGCAGTCGGACTTCTTTTTCTGTCGACGCTAGCAGGCATGTGGGGCGGTCGCCATTGCGGCGCTTTTTGCCCATGCGTCGACGGCATGACCGGGGCCCAGCGGAGAGCAGTAATGTCGGTGAAGAGGATGGTGCCGCAAGAGGGAATCGAACCCCCGACCCCGTCATTACGAATGACAGTCGGCGCTCGGCCAGGACGAATCAGAATCGACCAGGACGGCGCGTAGGGCTTGATAAGACGAGCAAATCAGATCACCTACCTCGTGATGATTCGGTCCGGAGCGCGCGCGGACGTCCCCAAGTGACGTTCCGCCAGCGTTCCGCAAGCGCGGGGAAGTCGGGTGAAGCTGCTTGAGGGGACAGTCGAGCGACTGGTCGTGCCGCGGGGCAAGCGGGACATCCAGATCTTCGACGACGCGCTGCCGGGTTTCGGGATCCGTAAGTTCTCTAGCGGCAAGGCCTTCTACTTCTGCAAATACAACATAGGCCGGAAGCAGCGAAAGATGAGCCTCGGGCCCGTGGTGCCCGGGACGCTCGCGGCGAAGCGAAAACTCGCGTCGGAGATCCTCAGCCGAGCCCGGATCGGGCAAGACCTCGCGGCAGACAAGCGGGCCGTCCGTGCTGCTGCCGATCGCAAGGAGCTTACGCTCGCGAGCTTGGTCGAAGACTATCTTGAGGATTGTGCCGGTCGGCTGCGGGCATCTTCGCATTCCCAGACCGCCCGCTACTTGCAGCGCTCATGGGCATCGCTCCAGGCAATGCCGATCGGCGAGATCAGCCGGGCAAACGTCGTGGCAGCACTAGACGAAATTGCTGCGTCCCGCGGCAACGTTGCGGCGGACCGCGCGAAGATGGCGCTAAGCGGCTTTTTCGCATGGGCCATCGACCGAACCCACATCGAGACCAACCCCGTTCAGAACATCTCCGCGAGGTCGCAGAGCGAGGGTCGCAGTCGTGTCCTGGCCATTTCGGAGCTGGTCGAGATCTGGCGCGCCTGCCGCGACGACGACTACGGACGGATTGTGCGCCTCCTGATCCTCCTTGGTCAGCGCAAGTCTGAGATAGGCAGCCTCGAACGCTCGGAGATCGATCGGGACAAGCAGCAGATCGACTTGCCGGCGGAGAGGACGAAGAACCACCGTCCGCATATCGTGCCGCTGCCAGCGCAGGCGCTGGCTATCCTAGATGCCGTCCCACCGCGAGAGAAGCGCACGCACATCTTCGGGATTGGGGAGGGAGGGTTTTCCGGCTGGTCCAAGGCTAAGGGCGAACTAGACGCAAGGATTGCTACGGCGAGAGTGGGCGCGCGGGTGAACGAGAGCATGTCCCCGTGGGTACTGCACGACTTGCGCCGGTCTGCGGTCACGCATTGGCACGAGATGGGATTTTCGCAGCCCCACGTCGTGGAGGCCATCGTCAATCACGTGTCGGGTCACAAAGCGGGAGTGGCCGGAATCTACAATAAAGCTCTGTATCTGCCGGAGCGGCGCGAGGCGCTGCAGAAATGGGGCGATTTCTTCGCCGCCCAAATAGCCTATCGGAAAAAATTGGATGCCACGCAGTAAGGCCGAGCAATACTCAACGTCAATCTGGCGCTCGTTGTGCGTCCTCGTGGATGAAGCAGAACGGCCCGAAATCTTTGCGCGGCTCTCAAGCCGGATCACTTCCCCCGTTCAACTTCGACGGGCAGCAGCTACGCTTAGGCTAATTAGTACGATACGGAGCGTCCTTGCTCAATTTGAACATCCGCTTACCGCAGAAGCCGACCGAGAGCTTCGGCTTCGTTTATATTCCGTTTGGTTGTCCCCAGTTGGCTTGGAATTCATTGCGGCGCGCCATGCCCTGCCGGCGGACGTTGGGTGTGAGCCTAATCGGGGCGGGAGACCCGCCAAACGTTCGCTCAGCGACGAAGACGGGCAACTGATCGACGACGTGAAGGACGTAATCAAGCGGAGGAAGCTGGCAGAGCGTAGCGCCTGCCAGGCATTGGTCAGCAAAAACCGAGATTATCAAGGCCAGAGCGCCGAGGTGCTACGAAAGAGATACCGTAGGGCGTTGGCATTGCCGCCGGCCACACCCGCTCCCAGGTTTACGTCCCAAAAGTAGCTTGTGGCGCTCTTGCCCCCTCACGACACTTTATGCATTTTAACGTTCTGGTTTATCTAAACGGGACAGAACGCTGATAATGCTTCACAAAAATGCAATCGAACCTCCATCGGATCCTCGATCTGGCGATAAGGTGATTTCGGTCCGGGAAGCGGCTGAAATCATTGGGGTGTCGCCGGCAACACTCAAGCGCCGCGCACAAGCGGGCGACCTTGCGATCCTGAAGCTGAGTGTTCGGCGCAGAGGTATTCGCCGCCGGGAAGTAGCTCGCTACCTGGACGCCTGCGGGCAGGAAGTACGCGCGGCCTAGCAGGCCTCTGCGTGGCCTGTATTTGAGCAGGAACGCCATTCCTTAGATTTTCGGCTCTCACTGTGGCTCAAACAGAAAACGCCGCCATTTGCCGAATTCGAGGCACTGGCGAGTTGAGTTATACAACCAATGAGTATCGCACATCCGTTGGCGTAACGGCCGAAACGCGAAAGCCCGCACCAAACGCACGGGCTTAAAATTCGGCTTAGCCTAAAGGCGGCTTTCCGGGATCAGCGGATCGCCTGTTGTTTTCAGTGGCGTCCTTGAGTTCGTCCCTCGAACAGCAGACGAGAAAACAACTCAGATGTTATGCGATATTCGATTCCTAGCGGCAAGCCGAAATTCGCCGCGACTTGTGCATTTGAAATCGGTGTGTCCGTTGCCTCGCAACGGGGGTGGCCATGGCTGATTTCATCGCTAGCCGAGATGCCGGCCTGAACAATACGACGCTCCGGGTCATCTCCGGGGCGCGCGACGTACCCCGCGACCCTCCGCAAAACACCGAGGCCGAGAAGGCGCTCATCGGCGCCGGCCTCGACTGCAACAGTCTATTTCTCACGATGGACGTTGAGCCCGGGGACTTCTTTGTGCCTGAGCATTCTGTGATTTTCGAAACGGCGAGATCCGAGGTCCGGGCCGGTCGACACGTTGACGCCATCACTCTTCGCAGCACGCTTGATAACCCCGACATGGAAGTGGTGCCCGGCCAAGCTCTTTGGCAGTACCTTGGCACGCTGACCGCCTGCGCGCCCATACCTCGGAACCTTCCCCGATACTGCGATGTCGTTCGGGAGGAAGCGGCGCGGCGTAAGCTGATTGTGAGCCTTGAAGATGCCGTGAGGGCTGCATGGGACAACCCAGCGAGTGACATAGCGGAGTTGGCCGATGCTACTAGCAAGCACCTGGCGGCCATAAGAGCAGTCGCGATCGGGAGTTCGGCGGGCGGCCTATTCGACTTGGCCGGCGACGCGGCTGAGGACCCCGAACACACGCCGCTGATTGACCGCGTTTTGGCACTGGGGTCTGCCGCAATTCTTATCGCTCCCTGGCAAGCCGGCAAGACGTTCGTGCTCGTCCGCATGGCGTACGCCATTGCCCTGGGCCAACCGTTCATGGGGCGGTCCACTGCTCAGGGGGCTGTGCTGCTCGTGCCTCTTGAGGGCAGGAGTGGCCTCAACAAACGCTTGAGAGCCGCAAATCGCGAGTACGGCGACCCGGGGAAACTCGTCGGCGTCCTCAAGCGCTCCGGTTCACTCGGCCCTCAGCCCGCAAGTGGAAGCTTCGTAGCAGAGATCATCGCGGCCACGAAGGCGCTCGCCAAGCGAGCTGACTGTCCGGCGCGCGTCGTAATCATCGACACGCTGGCGAAGGCGCTCGCTGGCGCCGATGAAAACGCTGCGTCGACGATGGCCGCAGTCTGGGCTCAGGCAGCCAGGATAACGGCAGAAACCGGCGCGACGGTTCTTTTCACCCATCACCCTCCACACGGTGACAACAAACGTCCTCGCGGCACTGGCGACATCATGGGCGGCGCGGACGAGGTTCTGCTCATCGAGCGCGACGGCGATGAGCGCGAGCTTCACTCCATCAAGCAGCGCGATGAGAAAACCGGATTGATCTGTAGGTTCTCCCTGCCGGTCGTCGATCTCGGTCACGACGCGCGCGGACGCCCGGTGACGACGTGCGTCGTTCAGCAGTGTGACGCTGGTCCGGCTCAGGTTCGCAAGCCGCAGCGGCCAAAACAGGGCTCTCCGGCGGCGCGGGCTTTGTGTGAGTTGGAAGAACTTACGATCGCGGGCAAGTTCACACTGTCGCACAGAAACCAGCGTCTACCGGACGGGCTCAAGCTCGTGCTGCTGGAGGACTGGCGGCAGGCATGCCGCGCGGCGCGGCTCTCGGCTGAGGACGCAACATCGTCCGCCGAGCGCCAAGCGTTCTCACGTGCAACACGTGACTTAGAGCGCGTCACAGGTTGCTCGACTGGGCAATCATGTTTGGCTGCTGGGGGGCGGTGTGACATCCACTCCCGACCCTCAAGAAACCTCGGAAAGAGGGACCTTTTCTCGACCTTGTGACAGCGTGACAAGAGCGCGACAACGACGTGACCGAGCGTGTGACAACAAGGGACAGGGGACTATAAGTCCCCCTGTCCACCTTGTTGGTCACAGGCGCCCAGGCCGTGAGCAGTCAGCGGGGGCGGTGTGATGATCCTCGCCTCCGTGGATGAAAGCTGCACGGTCACTGCTCGCCGCGGTCGCACTCATCCCGCCGTGGCGCTCCCGCCCCCCGCAAGCAAGGTCTGCGCAACTTGTCGAGACGAAAAGCCTCGCCATGCCTATCGGCGGCACATGGGCTCGCACGACGGGCTGCGCAAACACTGCCGCGAATGCACCGAGACCGGACGCCATAAGCCAGTATCCGAGGGCTTGGCCGCCCGAAGGCGCCGCAAGGTCCGCGAGAGCCAGTCGGCGTGGCAGCAGACGCACCGGCGGGCGCTCAAGAAAGCCTCCACTCGGTACCCGCACAAGCAAGCCGCAGTGCGCGCAGTGAGCGCCGCAGTGAAGTCGGGACGGCTGGTACGTGGCACGACATGCAGCGCCAAAGGCTGCCGCTCGGGCAAGCATATTGAGGGACATCATTGGAGCTATGAGCCGGAGCACTGGCTCGATGTTGCGTGGGTCTGCGCCAAGCATCACCGCTGCGGTCATTCCAGCGGCTTCATCGAAATGAAGCGCGGCGTGGCCGCGCACTACGGCACCATCCCGGAGGATCGTTGATCGTGAACAGGACAACAGAGGACAGCCGCATCGTGCTGCGGCCTTACAATCCAGACGAAGCCAAAAGCATTGCTGAAGCCGCCACGCGTGCCGGCATTGGCGAGACAACCGCGCGCGAATGGTGTTCTCGATATGCGCTCGGCCGCAAGCGCGGCGGCCACTGGCGCGTAAGCATTGTCGCCCTCGAAATGCATCTGGACGGTGATGAAGATGCCCTCGCGCTTTACCACGCGGGTGAACTGCAGCACGAGCGCGTGCGGGCCTACTATGCACGGCTCAACGTGCCGGTTCCAATGGCGGGTACGGACACCGCACGTTCGGTTGCTTCAGTTGGATTTGCTGAAGACGCCCTCGGACGGAATGGGGGTAACGACCGTGTGCTATGACCCATCTACACCCGTCGCGGCCGCAGCCTCCTCTAGAGGCGGACCCGTTCTGATGCTCACGCCACCGGCCGGAGGGTCGGCGGTGCAACGTAGGAACCAGCATGTCGCGAGCCTGAAGAAGCAGCGGGCTGTTGTGTCCCGCTCAGTGGGAGCCACTGGCGGTCTGCCGATGATAGACACGAAGCTAGGGGGCTGATGTGGGACTTCACACTCGGGATGACGCCGCTAACGCGTCGCGATCGGACCACTTACGGCGCCATCGGTTCCAGCCCGGTAAGTCCGGCAACCCGAATGGCAGGCCTAAGGGCTCGCGCAACAAGCTGGCCTCATCATTCCTCGATCAGCTGTTCGCAGATTGGCAGCGCCACGGACCAGCCGCTATGGCCAGGCTAAGAGAGACGGACCCTGCGGCCTATGTGCGCGTCATCGCCTCGCTGGTCTCAAAGCAAACAGCCGGCGACAACGCTGAGCGCCTCCGGACCGCGCTGGAGAGCTTCATCAGCGATCTGGAAGACCTACACGACCGGGCAATCAGGTAGGCGCGAAAATTTGATATTGGCTGAATGTTTTTCAACCGCCTTCGGCAGGACATGGCTACTAACTTCGGCGAGCTTTACAAGGATCTGCGGGCCAGAGCGCGCGGCTGCTATGTGGGCCCTGAGACACGGGCCAACCTCGACCTAATCCGTACGGTCGCAGTCCTTGAGGCTCAGGAAGCGCGCAGGCTGGCAAAGGAAGCTCGCAATCGACCGTGCGGAGCCAAGACACGAGCCGGTACGCCCTGCGCTCGCAAGTCGTGCAAGAATGGCAGATGCCCGAACCACGGCGGAATGTCGACGGGTCCGAAGACCAACGGAGGCAAGCGCCGCATCTCGTGGGCACAAAAGCAGCGATGGGCGCGCTGGCGGGCTGAGAAAGCTGCACAGGCACAAGTGACGTAGACCCATTACAGTGTAGGTGCCGCCCAGCGATTACCCTGGCATAGCCCTATGGGCACACTAACATCGCACTGGGGTAGTGGGTCAGTTTGAAATCTCCTATGCTTTCTTGAGGACTTCAGCGAATTGCTCGAGCAAAACGGCAGCTTGGCTCTCGATGTCGCTATCGTTGGCATCCGCTTTACCGCGCTTGGCTGCTGCCAGGGTTTCGTACAACTCGACGACTTCGTCTTTCGTGAAGATGCCCTTCAAAATCAATTTCTGAGCTAGGGCCGTGGCAATGGACAACGCGACTGAGGCAACGACGTCAGGATCGGTGGGAATAGCGTTTGCCATGATGCACTCCTTACGCTGAGGGCGGTCGACCCGCTCATGTACCCGTTTTCAATCTTATTCGATATGGATCACGGAGCACTGCCGCAACCCAACGTCAAGCGCGCTTGGATTTCAACCTGACCCACTACCCGCACTAGCGAGACGGGGATGGTACGGGGTGTTTACAGTGGGGTTACCCCTACTTTGCGGCGAGTACACGCACGGGCGTCATGGGGTCTTACTCCCCTACTGGCGTGAACGACCTGCGCACGGTTAGTCCGCATCTCTGCATCTACAGCGAGACAACAAGGATCGCCGATTGCTCCGATGCTGCCGCGGCACTGAGCCCCGGCGCATACCAAGCGGCGCGACCGTCCTTTGCACCCCGTTGTTTCCGCAGCTTCCGCTGAGTTTGGCGCTGCTCCGACACACCGTATGTAGGACTGGAAGACTACAAACCAGAGCCTACGACGACATGCACCAGCCAACCGCAGCAACACCCGCTGGAAGCTTCCCGGACAAGCTCCGACTGCGCGTCCCGCGCAACTTCGGTGCCGCTCTCAAGCTTCTCGCCGGGCGCCACAACACGCTGCCCTCTGAATGGGCCCGGCAAGCTCTCCTAAGAAGCATGAAGGCCGAGGGCGTATGGCTCGACGCGGGACGCGTCGTCGAAAAGGCGCCGGCCTCCAAGCGCGGTGGCGGAGCATGAGGGCAGTCACCACCAACCGGCTCAACATCCAGAACCTGGATACGTCGGATACGGCGGCAAGGGAGCTGCTGATGTTGATCGCTACCTGTGTCGTGAAACACGAAAGCCAAGAGCCGCTTCCAGAGCATCGCTCGGAACTGGCTCGCCTGCTCTACGAGGCAGTCGAGTTTATGGGCACTTACAACGCGCGTCAGAACGTGCTCGGCCCGACCGTCATGCTCGCTCGCAGCCCGCAGCAGTGGCGAGACGTCCCGGACGCCGTGCGTGCTCGTGCACGAGCTTTCACCGCGGCTTCGCCGCGCTAGCGGCTGACAGACGGCAAGTGCGTGGCGGGGTGTATCCGCTTCAAGTCTCCCCAAAACGCAACACTGACAGGGCGCCTCCGCGTGAGCACCTGTTGCCTACGGAGCATCTCAGATGGCCGTCTCGCAGGTCTACGAACCGCTGGTCTACAACGGCAATGGGTCGTCCAAGTCGTTTCCTGTCACATGGGAGTTCTTCGAACAGCCCGAGTTGATCGTCACGCTGATTGCCGCGGACGGTACGCAGACGGTTCAGACGATTTCCTCGCACTACGATGTGACGGGCGGTGCGGTAGACGGCGCGCTGCCGATCCCGACGCCGGCTAACGGCACGGTCGAGATGTTGGTCGCACCAGCATCGGGCACCAAGGTGCGCATCGAGCGCCTGACTGACCCAGTCCAGGGCACGACGTTTGCGAGCAACGACGCCTTCCCACCCAAATCGGTCGAAGGCGCATACGACCGCCGCGCCCTGGTGGAGCAGGAGCTGCGTGTCAATCTCCGGCGCGCCATCAAGCAGAGCCCGCAGGAGTACACCCAAAACGGCGAGATGGACCTCCCCGCTGGAGCGGCCGGCGAGCTGATCGGCTGGAACGCAGACGGCGACGGTCTGGAGAACAAGGGCACGCCGGTCAACGCAGGTGTCACTCCGGTTTCTCCGTTCATGCTCACGGTGATCGACGACACCACGGACGCAGCGGCCCGTGCCACGCTAGGGGCTGCTGCGGCTGCGGACCTGGCGTCGCACCTAGACGATGCCACGGCCGCGCACGCTGCCTCGGCCATCTCATTTGCACCAGCCGGGTCTATAGCCGCGACCAATGTGCAAACGGCGCTCGTGGAACTGGACACGGAGAAGGCCACCACGGGCTCCGTCAGCTCAGTGGCCAGCGGCCTATCCGATCACATCAACGACACATCGGCCGCGCATGAGGCATCAGCCATCTCGTTCACCCAGGCCGGCACTGGTGCGACGACGCGAGATACGCGCGCCAAGGGGCGCGAGTTCATCAGCGTCAAGGACTTCGGCGCGACGGGCGATGGTGTGACGGTTGACACCACCGCTATCCAGGCAGCGGAAACCTATCGCGCGTCTGTCGGCGGCACGCTGTTCTTTCCTTTCGGGACATACCTAACCGGCACGATCACGGTCGGTCGTGCCAACGGCGGAGCCTGGGCCGGCCTTGGCGCCGCACTCAAGGCCAATGCCAACAGCACCGTCTTCATGGACGTGTCGGGCGCCGTCTACGCGGCGAGCTTCAAAGAATTCGACGTGTCCAATCTCCGCTTCCTGGGCAACGGCAAGACGGGCGTGTGCGTGTACCGGGAAGCCACGGCGTACATGACCACCCTTTCACATCTCGCGATTTCCGAGGTGCAGTACTGCGCGATCTTCAATCGTGGTCGTGGCGTCAACATCCACGACATTATGCAGTTCGGCAGTGGCCAGTGGAGCTTCTCCGGCGTCGGCACGGGTGTCTCTGACCGTATTTTTGAAGTCAACATCTCCAACATCCAGCACCACAGCACCGGGGGGCAGACTTGGTCTGGCGCAACGGCGTGGTTCTATTTCTACCGCGCCATCGGCGTGCAAATGAACAACGTCGTGACTGCGTCACTAGATGGTGCAGCCGGCGGTCTTCAGATCGAGGGCGCCTGCGAAGGCATTTTCGTCAACAACACGATCATCGTCTATCCGACGACAGGTATTGGCGCTGCTATCGGTATAGACGGAGTGCTCCCCGCCTATTTGTATTTCAACAACGTGGGCGTTGATCAGCCCACGGTGACGGGCATCGACATGTACGGATTTGTTGTCCGCATGTCGAATATCAACGTCACCTTCGGGGACGCACGCACCAACTCCGGCGACGGCATCCGCATTCAGTCGACCGCATACGATGTCGACATGCGCGGCATCCGCATTTCCAACATGTACAAATCCGGCCTCGTGGTTGAGACCGGCGCACTGCAGGTCCGCATCGGTGGTCTCGTCTCGCTGAACAACAACGCTATCGCTGGTTCGTTCTACGACGTGGACCTACAGGCAAGCACGCGCGCAAACGTCGTGATGTACGGCTACACCAATTTCGGAACCAGCAGCGCAACCGGGCAGGTCATCGCAGACAAGGGCGTCTCAGCCCCTGGCGGGTTCTTTCCCGGCAGCGGCACGTTCGCCTCGGGCGCTGCCCAGATGTACATCGATGCAAACAATGGCCTGATCATTACAGGCCAGGCGGGCGCCACGAACGATATAGGGCTCTACTCGCCGGCAGGAGCGGGCATCATCGAGAACCCGACCGGAACCTCGAATGCGGTTCTCTGTCGAGGAGGCGGGTCAGTGGGCATCGCCACGGCCCCGGTCTCCACCGCGTTCCTGAAGATCGCAGCGGGCACAATCGCAAAGGCTCAGATCAATTTGCCGGTCAGCAGCGCGCCGACCAGCCCTGTCGATGGCGACCAGTGGCGCGAGAACAATACCAACACCGGTTGGAAGATCCGCGTCAATGGCGTGACTAAGACTGTCTCGCTTGTGTAGGGCGAGCCGATCACCGAGCGGGCGCAGTAGGGTCACGTAAGCACGGTGCTCCAAGCGACCGAACGATAGCCCCGTCAGGATCGCGATCGCCAGCGCAAGCGGCCATCCTACGCTGTGAGGGATGAAGGTGAGGGGTAAGAGCGATGCGCACACGACAAGCACGGGAGCGTGGATGAGGTACAGGCCGTAAGACCAATCACCTAATGCAGCGATTGGCTTCGCGAACGTTCTATTGGCGAAGAAGCGTTCCACCGTGACCGCGACGTGCACCACGGCCGCTGTGGCGGCGGTGCAGGCGAGGATATGGGCCAACGCGGCGTCCGGAAGCTTATAAGCAGTGGCGAAGGCAAAAGCCGCGATGATCGCTAGCGGCACGCTGTTTCCTGCGTGCGCCCTTGCGAGGGCGGCGCCGCCGATGAAGAGCAGCGCCCAAAGCGAGGTCACCAGACCTTCTGCGTTGGGGATTGCGTTTGGAACGAACGGGTGCGCGACGCTGATGGCAATGAGCGCAGCCGCCCAGATGCAGAGACCGGCATCAAAGAGCCGACGGCCGCCGAGCATCAGGGTGAACGCGACGGCGTAGAAATAGACTTCGAAGATCAGCGTCCAGTACGGCACGCGTGACCACTCTTGCAGCGCGCCTATAGGAAGCAGAGCCAGCGAGAGATCGAACCTCACATCGCTCAAGCCGATCGTGCCGATGGCGAGCAGCATCAGCGTGGCGAGCGCAATGGCGGTGAAATGCGCGGGGTAGATGCGCAAAAGCCGGTGCGTTGCGAATCGTGCCGGTGCAATTCCCACTTGGCGGCCGATCACGTACCCAGAAATAACGAAAAAGATGAACACGCCCGTCTCGCCGAGTTCGAGGGAGAAGAACGCCTTGTCGTCGACACCGTAGGCCTTCCCTGTGTAGTATCGGGTGTGCTGCAAAACGACCATTAATGCCGCGATCAGCCGAAGCAGTTGAACACCCATCAGGCGATGCGGCGTTGCAGTCATGCGTGCCCCCGTTCTGCGAGCAGACAACTAACACGCAAACGGTTTGAGCAGTCCAGTGGCCGGTACTGCCAAAAGTTAGCCGAGCAATTCGTTGCAGGATCCAGAGGCACGACGTTTTGTTCGGGGGGGTAATGATAGTCAGCACGCCACCCTGGGAGACCCCGCGATGGCGTCTCCCAGGTAGCAGTTTTTCGTCTGGCACTCACGCGGCCTTGCACTGCAGACGTCGAGGCGAAGTCCACCGCGCCGAGCTGCTGGGGGTGCGCCTGTCGAACGTGCGCCCGTCGACGAGTTCGCCACTATCATCGGCGAACGCCGTGTAAACACCGATAGAACCGCCGTTGCCCCAGTTGACCTGCATGTTCATGCGGCCGCTACGCTCCAGGACGCCTGAGACGCCACCATTGGTGCCCCCGTTGACACAGAAACCACTGAGGCTTTCGCCGGTGCGCGTCAGCTGGCAGAAGATCTTGAAGCCGTTGGACTGGCGAATTTCGAGTGGTCCGTTGATTGCGCATCGCGCGGCATGAGCCTGCGGGACGAGCAGCATGATGGAGCCGAGTAATGCTGCGCTGAAAGTCTTGATGGTGCGGTTATCGGAAATCATGACCTTATCTCCTTTGGCGACGCAATGGTCGCTGGTCTGTTGGCTGATGGGATTAAACGACAGTCTCCGTGCGATTGATTGGCGCTCGTGGCTGTTGCGCTCGTGACGCAATAGCAATGCGGCGCGCTCGGTCCCTGGAGTGTTCCGAACGGAACAAATCCCGAGACGTGCAGCAGAAAATTAGTTTTGGTGCTTTCAGGTGCCGTTCAGACTAGCGGCGCTTTTGGGGAAATTTCGACGTCTGGTCCGAAGCCATGTCATGCGTGGCGAGTGTTCACGCCGCC
>CALRVN010000031.1:0-16919 GCA_943371625.1 Hyphomicrobium sp. CS1GBMeth3 | reverse complement strand
GAAGCCGGGATGGACGACTACCTCGCCAAGCCCTTCGATCTGGCGGCCCTGGAGGCGGTACTGCAGCGCTGGTTCGGACCGTTGCCAGGGGGCGACGTCGACGCCGCCTGATGGCGCCTTAGGCCGTTCGCAATTTAGTGGTGTTGCTTGACCGAAGCGCGCTAGTGCTATGTGCGGCCAGTAAAAAGTCTGTCATGGAAGCGTGTTATCCGGCCCAGCCGGTGGGGAAATTGCCAGGAACGCGGCTCGAGGCCGCGCGTGCCGCTTCAAGCCCGGCTTTGGGAGCCGTATGATGGCGGGCACTGGCAGGGGAGAGACAAAGCAATGAAGCATACGGCGCGGCGGGTGGCCACCCGTCTGGCACGCAGCCCCAAGTGGCAGGCTGTCCCGGGCGGTCTACTGGCATTGCGCGCTTTGCGTGACGCGGGGGCTAACGGCTTTCCGCTCCGCAAGCCCGACAAGGTCTACGGGAAGATCGGCAGCCTGGAAGTGCGCCTGACGCGCAAGTGGCGCGACATCAAGCTGGCGCAGCGGCTGCGGTATAAAGTGTTCTACGAGGAGATGGCTGCTGTCCCATCTTTGCGCGCCGAGCTGCGGCGCAGGGACGAGGATTCCTACGACGCGGTTTGCGATCATCTGCTCGTCATCGACGAAGCGGCGGCCGAGACGCCGGCAGACACATGGGGCGGCTTGCGGCGGCAGAAGGTCGTCGGCACGTACCGCGTGCTGCGCCAGGAGATCGCCGAGCGGACCCTAGGGTTCTACACGCAGAGCGAATACGACATCGCGCCGCTGATCGCTTCCAAGCCGCATCATCACTTCATGGAGCTCGGGCGCTCGTGCGTGCTCGAGCCGTATCGCAACAAGCGGACGGTCGAGCTGCTGTGGCACGGGCTTTGGACGTATGTGCGCGAGCACAAGGTCGACGTCATGATCGGATGTGCCAGCTTGCCGGGGACGGACCCCGATAAGCACGCGATGGCGCTCAGCTTCCTGCATCATAACGCGCTGGCGCCCGCAGAGTGGCGTTGCCGCGCGCACGAGACCATGTACGTGAACATGGACCGGCTGCCGCGCGCGAAGATGGACGCAAAGGCGGCGTTGAAAGCCCTGCCGCCGCTGATCAAAGGCTATCTCCGGCTCGGTGCATACGTCGGCGAAGGCGCGGTGATCGACAAGCAGTTCGGGACCACCGACGTGCTGATTATCCTGCCGGTCGAGAAGATCGATCCGCGCTACTTCGAGCACTTCGGCGCGCCGACCGAGCAGAAGAGCCGGGTCGCCGTCGACGCCTGAGCCAAATTGCGGGTTGAGCCGGCGGACTATTCGGTCCGCTGATCGCCCTTGGGCGCTGCCTTTCCAGCAGCGAGGGAGGCGTCGAGGGCGGCGAGCCGCTGGGCGCACTGCTTCACGGCGCGCTTCACGCCGCTCACGCGCACCGGCGGGCTGAAATAGAACCCCTGCGCTTCGTTGTAGCCGGCGGCCCTTACTGCCGCGAGGCTGGCGGCTGTCTCAACGCCTTCGGCGACCGACCGCATGTTCAGCTCGCGCGCGAGATCGGCGACGGATTTGACGATGGCGACGCAGTCGTGGTGCTCGGGGATATCGCGCACGAAGCTGCGATCGATCTTGAGCTTCTTGAACGGGAAGCTGCGCAGATAGTTGAGCGTGGCGAAGCACGTTCCGAAGTCGTCGAGCGAGATGAGCACGCCGAGGTCGTGGAGCTTGCGCAGCACCTGCTGCGTGCGCGCCTGGTCGCGCATCAGGACGGTCTCGGTGATCTCGAGCTGAAGGCGATGCGGCGGGAGCTTCGTTTCCTCCAGCGCTTCGATCACTGTCTCGTAGACATCGCAGCATTCGATCTGAACTGCCGACAGGTTCACGGCGACCTTCGTATCGTCGGGCCAGCTCTTGGCGTCCAGGCACGCCTGCCGTAGCGCCCAGCTTCCCATGCGAACGATGAGACGGGTTTCCTCGGCGATCGGGATGAACTCTGAGGGCGGGATCATGCCGCGGCTGGGATGGTTCCAGCGCATCAGCGCCTCGAAGCTCGATACGCGGCCTTCGGCAAGGTCGACGATCGGCTGATAATGGAGCACGAGCTCGTCGCGATCGACGGCGTCTTGCAACTCGGCGCGCAGCGGGTTCGGAGCCGACCCTTCGACGAACGCTCCGGGCGCGTAGATGGAGTGGATGCCGCGGCCCAGGGACTTGGCCTGGTACAGGGCCATGTCGGCGCAGGCGAACAGCTGCTCGGGATCCTGGCCGTGGTGCGGCGCCAGAGCGATGCCGATGCTGGCGTCGATGTGCAGGCGATGGCCGTATACCTCGTGGGTGCGGCGGACGTTCTGCAGGATGCGGCGCGCCAAGTTGTCGGCGAGATCCTCGCGATCGACGCCGACCTGCAGAATTGCGAATTCGTCGCCGCCGAGGCGCCCGACCACGTCGCCGGCGCGCAGGCTCGACCGCAGACGTTCTGCGACGCTCTTCAAGAGGCCGTCGCCGACGATATGGCCGAGGCGATCGTTGATCTCCTTGAAGCGATCGAGGTCGAGCCACAGCAGCGCAAAGCCCTGGCGGGGGTCATAGGTCTCGAACTGATGCTCCAGCCGTTCGCGGAAATGGAAGCGGTTCGGAATCTCGGTGAGCGTGTCGTGGTGCGCCAGCCATTCGATCTTTTCATCAGAACGACGCTGAGCAGTGATGTCCTCCTGCATGTCGACCCAGCCGCCATCGGCCAGTGGCTGGTAGGTCACGCGGATGATGCGGCCGTCTGGGAGGGATTGGATGTCCTCGCGGCAGCCAGTCTGTTGCAGGCGCTGAACGTGGTCGCGCACCCAGTCGCTGGCGACCTCGACCGACATTTCCTCGCCTTTGACCCGGTGATTGTGGAACCGGAGGATGTCGACGAGCGGCGTGCCCGGCTGCGTAAGCGCGGCGGGCAGAACGTAGATGTCGGCGTAGGCCTTGTTGCACATGACGAGGCGCTGATCGCCATCGAACATCGACAGGCCGCGGCCCATGTGATTGAGCGCGGCCTCGAAGCATGTGTTGAGTTGTTCGAGCTTCTCGTTGCGCCGGACGAGTGCGCCAAGCTGTTGCTCTAGTGTCGACTGCAGACGTGCCACTTCCTCACCCGGCTTCGGCGCAGCCGCGCTTCCCTCGCGCAGACCTTCCGGCCGCCCAGCACCTTGGGCAAGCTTCAGCGCACTATGACTCACGTGTGGCCTTCCATGCAGTCGCCGCATCGTTCCGGCAACACTAGAGCAAGGAGAGTCTCTACATTGCTAATCTCCGGTAGTAGGTCCACGGAGAGATTAGCGGGGAGTTAAACAACTCGATTCAGGATTGCCGGGAATAAATCCCGCAACCTCAAGGCGTCGTAGCGTTGCAGTTCTTAATGCGGCGTGTCGGCGCGTGCTGCGCGAATGACACAGCGACATCGTGCGCGGGGCCCCGAATGATTTCCGAGCGGTTAACGGGTGTCTTGGCGGGCGCTCGATCCGGATCGGTCAACTGACCTGTTGCAAGCCAGCGTGTGACTTGGCTCGAAGGTCAGCGGTGTTGCCAGACTGACCCGTGGGAGTGGCGAGCGGACCGCAGCGCAGGCCGTGGGTCTCGCGCACGCGGTCGAGCGCCTTGCGGCAGTGCGCGACGTAGCGCTTTCCATTGAGCTTCAGATCGATGATGGCTCGGACGCGCCGGTGGAGCGGGAACAGGCGGTCGAGGTCGAGCCCGCATCGATCGAAGACGCGAAAGGGGAGCACTCCGAACAGCACGATCAGGTTCATCAGGCTGAGCGACAGCACGGCGCTGCCGCATACGCGGCGATTCTTTGCGAATGCCGTCTCGCTGTCGAACTCGTAGAGCGGGGCGGCTTTCAGCTTACCGAGGAAGAACATGTGCGTGAGGAAATAGGCCGACACGCTCGACAGGTAGTGGACCATGGAGCGCGGCGTGATCGTGAGTACGGCGCCGTGCTGCGACAGGTATGGTTCGTACGGGTGGGAGTGGCGGACGACGTAGCCGGTGCAATTGACGAACACGCTCCCCGGCTGCGCTGGAATACGTCTGCCGTCGCGTAGCACGATCTCCGGGCTATTTGGTCCGTCCACCACGTCGTCGAGATAGCCGTCGATGATGGTTGTCAGGCCGCCCCCGATCACGTCGCGCTCCTCCTTGGAGAGCACGCCGAATAGGAAGCGCTCGGCCGGAGCGTCAAGCTGCACGCCATAGCGACGGCGGAAGTATTCGAAAGCCTCGTCCTCGTTCGTGCCGTCGTAGCGCATGGCCATTTCGCAGAACACGGATACGAGGAGCTGCCCGTCCCACCAACGTCGCGCGCCACGGGGGAAAAGCGTGGCGCGGTTCAGGAAGACCGTGCCCTTGCCGTTGATGAGGTTGATGGAGCGTCCCGGCGCGCGCTTGATGAGCGCTTGGGCGGTATCCATTCCGGTCTTGCCGCCGCCGACGACGTAGACGGGCGTCGATTCATCGAACTCGCCGTCCTGGCTCAGCCGTTCGGGTGACGTGGAGACCACGTTGTGGCTGGTCAGCGGCAGCGGCTTCGGCGTCGGAATATCAAAGCCGTAGGCCTTGATCACTCTCTTCGCTTCGATGACGCGTCGCTTCTCGGGCGCGTCGTTAGAGTAGTATTCGACGCGCACGCGGGGGCCCTGCGGAGTCACGATCTCATCGCAGGCGATGATGGTAGTGCAGTAGAGTTCCTCGAGATCGACGCGGCCTCGCATGGCGTCCATGCAGTGCACCAGATGCGCCTTCACCTCGGCGCCGGATGCCAGGTAGTCGCTCGGCTTGGACCATTGCCACGCGATGTCGCCCACCGTGAACGCCGGATGCGGCAGATGCAGCCGGCAATAGTCGTAGACATCGTTCCACATTCCGGCAGGGCCGGACCTGCGGTCGATGATGACGACCTTGGCGTTCTTGCCGAGATATTCCGACGCTACGAACAGCGCGTTCAGGCCGGCAATTCCTGCTCCGAGGATGCAGAGGTCGCAATGCTGCACGTTGTCGGCATTTACCTCGGCAGACCCGTCCGTCATCGCGCCCTCCACGAGCAGCTCAACTCGAATTATGCAGATGGTCCGACGACTTTAGACGAAGCGCATCCGGGGTGCGACTCGACGATGTCGCAGTGCTGATATCGCGCGAATATTTCGAATGAGAAGTTGCGTGGTGGAGATCGCTGACGTGCTCGCGCCTATTTCAGTGCCGACGCAGGCGCCGGTGCGTCGCCCCACGTGGTCTTGTAACCGATAGAGAGGATGTCCTGGCTGACATCGGCGGTGCCCAAGAGGCGTGGCGTTGCGAACATCGCCGACGATCCGGTGCGATCGAACGGCTTGTCGCCCTCGAAGAAGAGGTGGCTGTAGGAGAAGTCCCAACGCGTTGAGGCGCTTTCCTTGTAAGAAGCGCCGATGCTCGCCCAGAGGCGGTCGCTGTCGGGATCCTGCACGAGGCGAGTCTTCGCGCCGTCGACGGGCGAGATCTCGTAGCCAATACCGGTACGGAGGGTGATGTCGGGCGAATAATCGTATTCGCCACCGAGCGCGAACAGGTATCCATCGCGCCAGCGGAAATCGAGGTTGGCTGCCACGGTGCCGGCGGGTGCGCCGAGGAAGGGCCCCTTCAACTCGATGGGAATGACATTGAGGCGGCTCCAGTTCACCCACTCGGCCTCGGCCAGGATGCGGGTTCTCGGCGTGAGCGCCTGACGCAAGCCGAGTGAGAGCATCTCGGGCAGGATCAACGGCGCTTCGATGGGCGCTTCGTCGACGTTATCGACGGAGATGTGGCCCTTGAGCTGATGATCGATGGCGGAGCGGAAGCCGAGGCCGATTGAGGTTGCGTCGGAAGGCGCGAAGGTAACGCCGGCGACGGCGCCGATGCCGAAGTCATCGGCGCGCAGGGTTCCGTTGCCAAGGGGCGTCATGGCGGTCTGGCGCGGGAGACTGAAGTAATCGATCTGCGGTCCGACCGATATGTTCCAGCCGGGGGCGAATTCATAGGTCAGCGACGGCGCGGCATTGAGATTCAACACCGACGTGGTGCCGCCGACGTAGTTGCCGACCCAGTCCTGTTTGTCGGCTTTGGTGCCGAGGCCGAACGGGGCGGTAAGGCCGAGCGCCAGAACGGTCTTGCTGTCGATGCGGTAGGTGGCAAAGCTCACGCCGACAAGCCCGTTGCGACCCATCTGGGTCTCGGTCGGGCCAGGTCCCGGCGGATCCGTGACCTTGAGGTCGATATCGAGCAGAACAAGCGTGTAGCTCGACTCGATGTTGATGCCGGCGCCGGCGAAGCTGGCGGTGGCAGGATTCCAGGCGATAGAGGTCAAGCTGGGCCCGCCGGCTGCAGCGCCGGCATAGGACATGCCCTGGTAGTAGGCCGAGGCCTCGATGCCGAAACCACCGGCCCAGGCAGCGCCGGAGGGGCCCAACAGCAGAGCAAGACCAGCCGCGCCGAATTGTGTGCACAGTCGCGCGTTTGTAAGCTTGCCCATCAAGTTGCTCCACAGTGTCCCGAATCACTTCGGAAATCATAGGAAGCTTCGTCGGGAATTGGGCAGCCACGGTCGCGCCGCGAGCTGTGACTTTTCACAGCGCATCCACAGGATTTGCAACGCGGCGACGTTCGACGGACGGGTCTAAGCGGAGCGACTTTGGCGAAGCTCTTCGACCGGGGCGTCGCGACGAATGAAGCTGTAGCTCCATTTGCTCGAGCCCGGCATGGTCTGTGCGGGCCAGATGAATCGCGTCCAGTTGGATTGGAAGTCGGGGTGATAGAGCCCGCTCTGGGTCGGGAACCAGGCGTGCGCCTTACGCGTGCGCAGGAGCTGCACCATGTCGTCGGGGGCTCCGCTGCTCTCGGCCGCCTCGCACTGGCTGTCGGCATTGGCGTTGTCGGAGATCAGCAGGAACGACTCGTTGCCATCGGCGTCGCGCATCATCACGCCGGGCGGCGTTGCGCAGATGTAGTGCTCGACGATGGCGTGCTTCTCGGAGACTTCGCGGAAAAGCTCGAGGAAGACCGGATCTTCGAAGAAGGATGGCTTCTGCAACGCGAGCGCGTTCTGGATCGGCGCAGAAATCTCCTCGAAGTATTCCTCCTGCAGGCGCTTGATTTCGCGGCGGAGGGCATAGGTGACGCTCGCGTCCTGCTTTTGCAGGAAGCAATCGATTACGCCCTCGTTAAAGGCACCGATTGCGGTCTCGAGCCCGGCTTTGCCGGTGAGGAGGATGATCTTCACCGGCAGGTCGCGGATGGCGCGGGCGAACTCGACGCCGCTCATTTTCGGCATGTCGTAGTCGACGACGGCGACAGATACGCGCTGTCCGCGGGCGCTATCGTCGATGATCGAGCGGAGTTCGGCCAGCTGCAAGCGCAGGAGAAGGTCGCCGAAGCGCAGTTCCGACTGGTCTTTCGGGGACACGTTCTGGAAGTAGCGCGCGAAGTTCGGGTGCTGGGCTGCCTGGGCGCGAAGATGCTCAAGCGCTGCGTCAGGGCGCGCGAAGGTCTGGCAGGAGACCTCTTCGCTAAACTGGAAATCCAGGCTTTCTAGAAAAAGCGGATCATCGTCGAGCACGAGGATCGAGGTTGGATGGTAGAACGGCGTCATGTGTACCCGCTGTGCCCTTACCGACAATGCACTTTCCGTAAGGATGTTTGGTACTACGGTTTCGTATCGTATCCGGTACACCGACGGCTAAAAGTTTAAATGTTTCAATTGTCTGAACATTCCTTACGGAAGCCATTGGCGACCGCGTGGGCCAATCGCGGCGCGGTCATCCCGCGCTCTTTTGCGTTGCCGCGCGTCGTTCAGGAGCTTTCGCGGCGATATATCGAGTACCACGCGCACGCGCAGCGGAAGATTCGTGCTGCTGCGATCATCGGGGTGTTCTGCTTCCCGATGTTCTACCTGACCTGGCGCTATCTTTTGCCGCAGCCGTTCGAGAGCCTGCCGCTGCGCGCCATTGGCGCAGGGCTATGTCTCGCGCTGGCCCTGTCGCCGCTGTGGCCAAAGGCGTGGCGACGCTACGTCGTGCCGCTGTCCTATTTCACATTCCTCTACTGCTTGCCGTTCTTCTTCACGTTGATGATGCTGTTCAATCACAGCAACGCGGCGTGGCAGATGTCGACGCTGGCAGCTCTGATCTATGTTGTGCTGCTGTACGATCTCGTAAACGCGATCGTGGTGCTGGTGCTGGGATCGCTGGCAGCGATTGCAGCGTACCTGCTTGCTTCCGGCGGAGAGCCTATTCCGGCCGGCTATTGGATGACGCTGCCGATCATACTGTTCGGCGTGTCAGGTTTCTTCGGCCTCGCCTACAGCGACAACCTCATCGCGCGTGAGAAGCTGAAAGCGGCTGCGTCGCTGGCGAGCCAGGTAGCACACGAGTGCCGCACGCCGCTGACGGGCATTCGCTTTGAAGCAGATGGTTGCGAGCGGCTCATCTCGCGGCTGCCGACGTCGCCGATACGAGACAAGCTCGTGGCATCGCATCGCCGTGTGCGTCAGCACATTACGTCAGCCAACTCGGTGATCGACCTGTTGCTGTCCAACGTCGCGCAGCACCACCGCGGGTCGCCGGCGGCGGAGCTGTACAACATGAGCGCCATCGTTTCGCAGGCGATCGAGCGCTACAGCTTCAAGCCCAACCAGCGCGATGTCGTGAGCATCGATGTCGCCGAGGACTGCCAGTTCCGCGGTTCAGACCTGCTCATGACGCACGTGCTGTTCAACCTGCTGAAGAACGGCCTACGCGCGCTTGAGGCTCGTGACGGCAGCGAGCACAGCATGTCGATCGTGCTGCGCCGAGGCGTGGAGACGAACCAGATCATCGTGTCCGATACAGGCGAGGGCATCCCGCCAGACCTTCTCAACTACCTGTTCATCCCGTTCGTATCGGCGCAGCGGCCCGGCGTCGGCACCGGGCTCGGCCTGTCATTCTGCAGGATGATTGTTGAGAGTGCCGGCGGGCGCATTTCGTGCCGGTCCAAGGTCGACGTTGGAACGAGCTTCACGATTGACCTGCCGGTGGTGCAGCAAGTCGCCGAGGATGCCGCTGCGGCGTAGGCGAGACTTGGGTTTCTCGATGTTGGCGGCCTGAGAGCCCGGCTTGCGCTTGGTCGAGCGCCATTCGCTCATGCGGACTTCGTCGCGGATCTCGCCGCACACCTCGATGATGTGGTCCAGCTCCTGGCGCGAGAGACCGCAGTTCACGGTGAAGCGGATCAGGCAGCGCTTATCGGGCGTGGCCGGCGGGAAGAATATGGCGCCGAAGATGCCGCGCTTCTCCAGCGCATCGCGCAGGGCTGTCGTCTCGCGGATGTCGCCTGGCTCGAGCGCGATGATCTGTGCCTTCGAAGCCGAGACGTTGTAGCCGAGGCCGTCGAGGCCCTGCTTCAAGTAGGCGTGGTTGGCGTGCAGCTTGTCGCGCCGCCAAGGTTCTCCTTGGAGGACGTCGAGGACGGCATCGAAGCCGGCCACCTCGTGCTGCATGACCGCGGTGCTGAAGATCGACGGCAGCGACTCGTACCGGAAGAACTCGATATTCCGGCGCGAGGAGATCACGAGGCCGCCGCGGCTCGCTACGGCCTTCGACAGACCGACGGTGCGGAAGTGCACCCGATCGGCGAGGCCGGCGGCAACGACGAGGCCGGCACCTTCCGGACCCTGGGCGCCGAAGGAATGCGTCTCGTCAACGACGAGGGCCGCACCGTGGCGCTCGCAAACCTCGAGCAGCTCGGCGAGGGGAGCGATGTTGCCGTCGGTCGAGTAAAGCGCGTCGACGCAAACGAGGCCGGGGCCACCCTGGGTCAGGGCGCGATCGAGGGATTGGGGTTCGTTGTGACGGAAGAGGACGGGGCAGGCGCCGGCGCTGACCACGCCTTCGTGCAAGGATATGTGCGCCTTCATGTCGAGGTAGACGTTCGCGCCCTTCGTGGCGAAGGTTTGGATGAGGCCGACGTTCGCGGTGTAGCCCGACGAGCAGACGACGCAATCCTCGGCGCGCATCAGAGCTGCGACGCGCAGCTCGAACTCACGGACGCTGTCGCGCTCGTGGTGGACCCAGACGCGCGAGACGGAGTCGCCGTGGCCGCCGGCGCGGAGGGCGGCAATCTCGCTCTCGATGACGTGCGGATGGCCGGCAAGGCACAGGTAATCGTTGCTGCGGACCTTGATGTCGCCGGGCCGGGGGGATCTGCCCTGCAGGGGATGGTTGCCCTGCCAGAGGTCCACTTTGCGCCGCACGTGGTAATCGTCGACCCGTGCCTTGAGGAAGGCGGGCTCGTTTGGGCTTTGAACCGCGACCGGCTTTGAGTTAACTTTCTTATCCGCAACTTTAAACAGCACCGCCCACCCTCACGATTAATGAGTTTTTAACTAACGGATTACGTGGATTAACTTCAATCCAATTCAACTATCAGGCAGCGGAATTAACCTAGATTTCTCGTTACGTTCCGCTTGTATTGGCACCATCGCGCCCATTTCGGGCCGAATTGGATCGGCGATTAAGATATAATTAACGAATTTGACGCGGCAATGACCGCGCGGTCGCACGCGTCGAAAAGTCCGAATGGTTAACGTGTGTTGGATGGTGGTTGGGGGTGGGCGAAAACTACCCAGCAGGCCCCGCTGCGAAGCGCATTTCGCGGTAAGGCGGGCTTAAAGCCTATGCCAAATTTTCCCGATCAAAAGATTGGGATCAGAATTCGACGTCGAGTTCTTCGAGCTCTTCGGGTTCTTCCTTGGCCGCTTCGGTCCATTCGACCAGCGGCGCCCAATTGGAAATTGTTTCGCAATATCCGGCGCAATCGCTATCCAGCTTCACATCATAGGTGAGGAAGCGTGTGCATACCGGTGCGTACATCGCGTCAGCAAGCGTCTGGCTGCCGAAAAGGAACGGACCGCCGTAAGTGTCGAGGCATTCGCGCCAGATGGTGCGGACGCGCTCGATGTCGCCCTGGGCACCCGACCACACCTTGAAGCCCGGGAAATGGGCCTTGAGGTTCATCGGCAGGGCGGAGCGCAGGTTATGGAAGCCCGAATGCATCTCGCCCGAAACGGCGCGGCAATGGGCGCGCGCGGCGATGTCCTTGGGTAGGAGGCCAGCCTCGGGCCGGACCTCGGCCAGGTATTCAGCGATGGCAAGCGTGTCCCAGACCTTCACGTCCTCATGCACGAGGCAGGGGACGAGGAACGAGGGCGACAACAGCAGCAGCTCGGCGCGGGTGGAGGGATCGTCGGTCGACATCACCTCCTCGTGGAAGTCGAGGCCGGCCATCTTGCAAAGCAACCAGCCACGCAGCGACCACGACGAGTAGTTCTTGCTGCTGATCGTAAGAACCGCTGTTGCCATTCTGCCCATTCCTTAAGCAGCTGCCGGAATTGGAGGCTTCCAACAGTGTTGCAAAAAAACGCTCGCACGCCGTTGTAGGATGCACTAGCGTTTGTGCGCCGCACAATAGGCTGATGACAAGATTCAGCAAAACTGTGTCAGCCCGCAGAATGAGACTAGATGCTCTACCTCGCCTATCAAGCCCACACTGACTTGGTCGAGCCGGCGAAATCGATCGCCCGCCATTCGCTGGATCTTCTGGGCCTTTGGGGCCAGCACGCCAGCGCCCCGGCGGTACGCAATCTTTCTGCCACATACGAATTGGTTGCGCGCGCGGGCCTCACGCACACTCGGCCGGATTACCGCATTCCGGCGGTCATGGTGGGCAATCGCGAAGTCGAGATTACCGAAGAGGCGGTGCTGACGCTGCCATTCGGCACTCTGCTGCGGTTCAAGAAAGATATCGAGATCGAGCAGCCCCGCGTCCTGGTGGTGGCGCCGCTCTCAGGGCATTTCGCGACGCTGTTGCGCAATACGGTGCGCACGCTGCTGCCGGACCACGACGTCTACATCACCGACTGGCACAACGCGCGTGACGTGAGCCTCGAAGCTGGACGCTTCGGCTTCGACGACTATGTCGCGTACGTGATCCAGTTCCTGGAGAAGATGGGGCCGGGCTCGCACGTCGTGGCGGTGTGCCAGCCGTGCGTGCAGGCGCTTGTGGCGGCGGCCGTCATGGCCGCAGACGGCAATGCAGCTCAGCCTGCGAGCATGACGCTGATGGCCGGTCCGGTCGACGTGCGCGTCAACTCGACCAAGGTCAACGGCCTGGCGCAGAGCAAGTCTATCGACTGGTTCGAGCGCAATCTGATCGCTACTGTGCCGTGGCGATATCCGGGCGCGCGCCGCCGGGTCTATCCTGGTTTCGTGCAGCTGTTCGCTTTCATGTCGATGAACATCAACCGGCACTACACCGCGCACCAGGAGCTCTACGAGCACCTGCGCAACGGCGAGACCGAGAAGGCGCAGACGATCAAGACTTTCTACGACGAGTATTTCGCTGTGCTCGACCTCGACGCGGAGTTCTATCTCGAGACGGTGAAGTGGGTGTTCCAGGACGCTCTGCTGCCTAAGGGCGAACTGACCTACAAGGGGCAGCCGGTCGACCTGAAGGCGATCCGAAAGACGGCGCTGCTGACGGTCGAGGGCGAGCGCGACGATATTTGCGGGCTAGGTCAGACGGCCGCTGCGCATGACCTGTGCACCGGGCTGCGGCCGCACCTGAAGCGCCACCACATGCAGGTGGGTGTCGGCCACTACGGCGTCTTCAGCGGGCGCAAGTGGGAGGGGCAGATCTATCCGCTCGTGCGGAATATGATTCTTTCTATGGATTAGGCCGGCCTCCGCCTCTCCTGTTCGCTAGATATGCTCATTCGTTTGTCACCCCGGCACTTGTTGCCGGGGTCCACAATGCGGTTGGATCTCAATCTGCGGATGGATGGATCCCGGGGACAAGCCCCGGGATGACAACTTAGTTGGGGCGACGAGGATCGGCCCCTGTGTGTTGGCGGTGAACAAGTCGGGCGCAGGGTTTGACCCACAAGGCGAGGTGGCTATCGTCGCGGCGAAGGCCAGCCGGGACTGGGGACAAGCCCCCGGCGGGTCGCTGCGGCAGTGGGGGATGACCGCCGATGGCGGGAAAGCGCGCGCAAGAAAAAGAACTGCCATCGCAGGACGCGGATGCGTCTGCGGAGGTGACGCCGCGCGAGCCATCGCCTGAAGGCGACCGGGCGGCTGTCGCCTCGGCAATGTCGGCTCTCGTCGCCAACGGCGAAGCGACACCGTCGATGGCGCAATTCCTCGAGATCAAAGCTGCCAATCCGGGTTGCATCCTCTGGTACCGGATGGGCGACTTCTACGAGCTGTTTTTCGATGATGCGGTCGTCGCGTCGGCGGCGCTCGGGATCGTGCTGACGAAGCGCGGCAAGCATCTCGGCGAGGATATCCCGATGTGCGGCGTGCCGATCCATCGCGCCGACGAATACTTGCACCGGCTGATCAAGCAAGGTCACCGCGTGGCGGTGGCCGAGCAGCTCGAGGATCCGGCCGAGGCTAAGAAGCGCGGATCAAAGTCGGTGGTGAAGCGCGACGTGGTGCGCGTCGTCACGCCGGGGACGCTGACGGAAGACACGCTGCTCGACGCGAAGGCTCGCAACTATCTCACGGCGCTGTTCCGTTCCGGCGGCGGAGATGTGCTGGCGGCAGACGCGGCGCTGGCGCTGGCGTCGGTCGATATCTCGACCGGCGAGGTGGAGGTGGGCGAGGTATCGGGCGCCGATCTGCCGGGTGAACTGGCGCGGCTTTCGCCGAGCGAAGTGATCCTTCCCGATGCGCTGTTCGCCGATGCGGAGCTGAGGGCGTGGATCGAGCGTCTCGATGCAGCCGCGACGCCGGTTCCGAATGCCTATTTCGACGGCCTCGCGGGCGAAGCTGGGTTGAAGGCACGATTGAAGGTCGCCGAGCTGGGCGCCTTCGGCAGCTTCACGCGGCCGGAGCTGGCGGCCATTGGCGCGGTGCTCAAGTACATCGAACTGACGCAGGTGGGGCGGGCGCCGGTGCTGCGGGCGCCGAAGCGCTCGGGGTCGGATTCCATCCTGCTGATCGATGCGGCGAGCCGCGCGAGCCTGGAGCTGGTGCGCTCGGCGTCGGGCGAAAAAAGCGGCAGCCTGCTTTCCGCAATCGATCGCACGCTGACGGGCGCGGGTGCGCGTGAGATGGCAGCGCGACTTGCGAGCCCGTTGCGCGACGTGGCGCGGATCAACGAGCGGCTCGATGCCGTCGGGTATCTCATCGACCAGGAGAATCTGCGCCGCGACCTACGCGATGCGTTGCGGTCGGCGCCTGATATCGCGCGTGGGCTTTCCCGCCTCGGTTTTGGGCGTGGATCGCCGCGCGACCTCGGCGCGGTGCGCGATGGGCTCGGGGTGGCGCAGACCTGCGTCGATCTGTTGACCGCCGCCGGTTCGGGGATGGGCCTGCCGGCGGAACTCGCGCGCATCGCCGGTGAGTTGCAAGCCGTCTCCAGCGGTTTGCGGGAAGACCTAACGGCGGCGCTGGTCGACGAGCTTCCGCATCTCAAGCGCGACGGCGGGTTCGTGCGCGAGGGCTGCCGGCCGGAGCTGGACGAAGCACGCCGCATAAAGGAGGACGGCCGCGGGGTGATGGCCAGCCTCGAAACCAAGTACGTCGAGAAGACCGGCGTAAAGTCGCTGAAGGTGCGGCACAACAACATCCTGGGGTTCTACATCGAGGTCACGCAGGGCAACGCCAAGCCGCTGCTGGAGGAACCGCTGGCGTCCGAGTTCCGGCATCGGCAGACCATGTCGAACGCGATGCGGTTTACGACCGTGGAGCTGGTCGACGTCGAAGGGCGCATTGCGTCGGCGAGCGAGCGAGCGCTCAGCATCGAGCAGGAGATCTTCGCCGAGCTTGCGGTGGCCATCGAGAGCGCTGCGGGCGGGCTCGGGCGTATCGGCGTGGCGCTGGCGGAGTTGGATGTTGCGGCGGCGCTGTCGGAGCTGGCGCGCGGCGAAGGCTATACGCGGCCGCTGATCGACGGCAGCCAGGTGTTCGACATTCGCGGCGGGCGCCATCCGGTGGTCGAGCAGGCGCTGCGGGCAGCCAAGGCCGGTGCGTTCATCGAGAACGACTGCGTGCTGGGCGAGGGCGCACGCGAGGCGGTGGCAAGCGAAGAGGAAACGGCAACCGGACGCCTCTGGCTCGTCACCGGTCCCAACATGGCCGGCAAGTCGACGTTCCTGCGCCAGAATGCGCTCATCGCCGTGCTGGCGCAGATGGGCTCGTACGTTCCGGCGCGCTCGGCAACAATTGGCGCCGTCGATCGCCTTTTCAGCCGCGTCGGCGCTTCCGACGATCTAGCCCGCGGGCGCTCGACGTTCATGGTCGAGATGGTCGAGACGGCGGCGATCCTCAATCAGGCCAGCGAACGCTCACTGGTGATCCTCGACGAGATCGGGCGCGGCACCGCGACGTTCGACGGCCTGTCGATCGCATGGGCGACGGTCGAATACCTGCACGACGTGCTCAAGGCGCGCTCATTGTTCGCGACGCACTATCACGAGCTGACGGCGCTTGCCCGGCGGCTCCACGGCGTCGCCAACGTGACAATCGACGTGCGCGAATGGCAGGACGAGATCGTGTTCCTGCACAAGGTGAAGCCGGGGGCCGCGGACCGCTCCTATGGCATCCAGGTCGCGAAGCTGGCGGGGCTGCCGGAGCCGGTGGTGGCGCGCGCCCGCGAGGTGCTGGGGACGCTCGAAAAGACAGAAAATCGAAAGAATGCCCGGACGGGCGGCCTCGACGAGTTGCCACTCTTTGCTGTAAGTCGCACGGTGACGGCTGCCCCGCCATCCGGCCCTTCGCCGGTGGAGAAGGCTGTAGACGACCTCAGGCCCGACGAGTTGAGCCCGCGGGCCGCGCTCGAAGCTCTTTATCGGATCAAGGCGCTGCGCCAGGGACGTCCGGAGTAGGCACGCTAGTCAGGAGATCCGCGGCTTCGTCTGCACAGACGCCCGCACATGTTGCATGGATAAGGTCATCCAACACGCAGCCCCATATTTCGATCCGCGCCAGTTGCGTGTGGAGCTGACGGAGAACCTGCGGGCGAACGGCAACGATCTCGACAAGGTTCGCCCGGCGCTGATCGAGCGGTTGAAGCAGCTCGTCGCCGACGCGCGGGATACGGCGCGCGCGCAGCTGGAGGCGGACCACAAGGGGCGGCGTTGCGCTGCGGGGCTGTCGCAGTTTCAGGACGAGCTGATCCGCGTCCTCTACGATTACACGGTGGCGCACGTCTACCGCGCGACGAACCCGTCGGATGCGGAGCGGATGGCCATCGTCGCAACGGGCGGCTATGGGCGCGCGCTTCTGGCGCCGGGGTCGGACATCGACCTGCTGTTCCTGCTTCCCTACAAGCAGACGGCGTGGGGCGAGAGCGTCGCCGAGCACATGCTCTACATTTTGTGGGACCTGGGGTTCAAGGTCGGGCACGCGACGCGCACGGTCGATCAGTGCATCAAGATGAGCGCCGACGTCACGATCCGAACGTCGATGCTCGATGCGCGGCTGATCCATGGCGACGCGCAGCTCTACGGCGAGTTCGAGGATCGCTTCCGCAACGAGGTGGTTGCCGGCACGGCGCGCGACTTCATCGATGCGAAGATGGAGGAATACGACCAGCGGCACCGGCAGGCGGGCCAGAGCCGCTACAAGGTGGAGCCCAACGTCAAGGACGGCAAGGGCGGCTTGCGCGATCTGCACACGCTGCATTGGCTGTCGAAGTATCTCTATGGGCAGGGCGTCGGCGCGGCGACCGTCGCAGCGGGCATCTTCCGTCCCGACGAGGTGGCGACGTTCCGGCGTTGCGAGGACTTCCTATGGACCATCCGCTGCTTCCTGCACTTTAATGCCGGTCGGGCGGAAGAGGTGCTGACGTTCGACGTGCAGCCGTGGCTCGCCGGTCAACTCGAGTACAAC
>CALRVN010000030.1:0-17119 GCA_943371625.1 Hyphomicrobium sp. CS1GBMeth3 | reverse complement strand
TCCTCGATAATGAGGGGCGCTACATCCTTTGGAACCAGAAGTACGCCGACATCTACAAGCGTAGTGCCGATCTCTTCAAAGTTGGCGTTCGTCTCGAAGACACCTTGCGTGTCGGTGTGGCTCGCGGCGACTATCCCGATGCAATCGGTCATGAGGAAGAGTGGATCCAGGAGCGGCTCCGGCTCCTATACGACCCGATCGGACCGCACGAGCAGTATCTCTCCGATGGCCGCTGCGTCCTCATCGAGGAGCGCAAGACTTCCGACGGCGGCGTCATCGGCTTGCGCATGGACATCACCGCGCTGAAGCAGCGCGAAGCGTCGTTCCGGCTCCTGTTCGACGACAATCCCGTGCCGATGTTCGTTCTGCATCGCGAGACGCAGGCATTCCTCGCCGCCAATGCCGCCGCGCAGTCGCACTACGCCTATTCGCGCGCTCAGCTGCTGGCGATGAAGCTGCAAGATCTGCGCGTCGAGCACGACGAGATTGCCGAGGACGTCGACAATCCGTTCGCGACCGAGATCGTCACCTCCAAGCACAAGACCGCCGACGCTCGCATCATCGAAGTGGTCATCTTTTCGCGCAAGCTCGACTATGAGGGTGTTCCCGCCGTCCTTCTCGCAGTGATCGACGTCACGGAGCGCAAGGCAGCCGAGGCCCGCATAGCCTATATGGCGCATCACGATGCTCTGACCGAGCTGCCCAACCGCGTACTCTTTCGCCAGCACATGGCCGAGGCCCTCGCTCAGCGCGAACGCACCGGCGGCTTCGTGGGCGCCCTCTGCATCGATTTGGACAACTTCAAGCTGGTCAATGACACGCTCGGCCACCCCATCGGCGACCGGCTGTTGCAGGACGTCGCGCAGCGCATCGAGCGCGTCACCCGTCAGCGGGATATGGCCGCGCGTCTGGGCGGCGACGAGTTTGCCGTCCTCGTGCCCGAGACGAAATCTCCGCAGGAGCTCGCGATCCTCGCGCAGCGCCTGATCGACACGGTAAGCGAGCCTTACATGATCGAGGGGCACGCGCTTACCGTCGGTGCCACCATCGGCATCGCAGTCGCGCCGACCGACGGCGAGGACGCGGACCGCCTGCTGCGCAACGCCGATCTCGCGCTCTACCGCGGCAAGTCCGAGGGCAAGTCGACCTTCCGCTTCTTCGAGCAGGAGATGGACGCCAAGGCGCAGATACGCCGCCAGCTCGAGACCGATCTGCGCGCGGCGATCGCCTGCGAGAAGCTCGAGGTGCACTATCAGCCGCTCGTCGACCTCACCAACAACGACGTCGTCGGCTTCGAGGCCCTCGTGCGCTGGCCCCATCCGACCCGCGGCTACATCCCGCCGTCGGAGTTTGTGCCGCTCGCCGAGGAGACCGGCCTCATCACGGCGCTCGGTAATTTCGTGCTGCAGCGCGCCTGTCGCGACGCCAGCCAGTGGCCTGACCACGTCAAGCTGGCGGTCAACCTGTCGCCGATGCAGTTCCGCGTCGGCAACGTGTTCGCCAACGTAAAGGCGGCCCTCGAGCGTTCGGGCCTCGCGCCGGAACGGCTCGACCTCGAAATAACCGAGAGCGTTCTCCTTGATCGCACCGATCAGGTGATCGCCCATCTGCATGCCCTGCGCGCGCTGGGGGTGAAGATATCCATGGACGACTTCGGCACCGGCTATTCCTCGCTCAGCTATCTGCGCGCCTTCCCGTTCGACAAGATCAAGATCGACCGCTCGTTCGTGCGCGACCTGCCGAACAATCGGCACACGCTGGCGATCGTGCGCGCCATACTCGGCCTTGCTTCGGGGCTCGACATGAAGGTCGTCGCCGAAGGCATCGAGACGCAGTCCGACCTCGCCTGCCTTGCCGCCGAGGGCTGCAAGGAAGGCCAGGGCTTCTACTTCAGCGAAGCCCGTCCACAGAGTGAGATCATGAAACTGCTGGCTGATCAGCTCGAGCGCCAGGTCGCCTGAGGTTTAGGCGTACGGCGCAGACCTAACCTCTCCCGTCATGGCGTAGCCATGCTTCGCATGGACGGGAGAGGTCGGATGCGATCCTAAGATCGCATCCGGGTGAGGGTGTCGCGCTCTCTGAAGTATTTCAGCTTCGCCGATCACTTGCGCTCGCGCGTCAGCAACGCGCGTTTGCGCTCGACGCCCCAGCGATAGCCAGTGAGCTTGCCATCGCTGCCGACCACGCGGTGGCAAGGGACAGCAATCGCGACGGGATTGGCGCCGCACGCCGTCCCGACCGCACGCACCGCCTTCGGCGCGCCAATGCGATTGGCGATCTCGGCGTAGGTTGCGGTTTCGCCGGGCGGGATGTCACGCAGCGCTGCCCATACGCGCTGCTGGAACGCCGTGCCGCGGATGTCGAGCGGCAGCGCCGCCGCCTTCGCCGGTATCGTGATGCTGGCAACGATATCGCCGAGCAGCTTGCCGAGGCTCTTCTTAGCCTCGGTGATCTCCGCTTTCGGGAACCGCGCCGTGAGCTGCTGCCTGAGTTCGGTCTCATCATCCCCGAGGAAGATGGCGCAGACTCCTGCATCCGTAACGCCGGCCAACACCAGTCCGAGCGAGCACGGCGCAATCGCATAGCGGATCTGCATGTCGGCACCTCCCGCACGAAACGCGCGCGGCTTCATGCCGAGGGCACGCTGCGCGCCGTCGTAGAAGCGGCCCGAGGAATTGAATCCGGCTTCGTAGATGGCATCGGTCACGGACGTGTTTCCTTTCAGCGTCTCGCGGACGCGCTTGTCTCGATGCGCGGTCGCGTAGGCCTTCGGCGTAAGACCCATTGCCGCCTTGAACACGCGATGGAAGTGGTAGGCGCTGAGTCCGGACGCTGCCGCAAGCTCATCGAGGCGCGGCGGCGTGTCGGCACTCTCGATCATCCGGCACGCAGCAGCGACCTTGTCTGCATGATTGTCGGCACCTGCACTGGCGTTTGGCTTGCAGCGCTTGCATGCGCGGAAGCCAGAGGCCTCCGCCTCCGCGCACGTCGCATGGAAACCGACATTCTTACGCAGCGGCTTGCGCGCCGGGCATGACGGCCGACAGTAGACCCCCGTCGTCTTCACCCCGAGCATGAAAGTTCCGTCGGCCGACGCATCACGCGCAATGACCGCCCGCCACATGGCCTCATCTGAGACCTGTGAGGTTGCCTGTCTGGCAGGCCGAGCGGTGCTGCGGTTGGCGGGCTTCATGCCAGGAACATAGGCGCCTCGAGCGCCCCGTGCATCCCGTTCCTTGCGCTCGAATTCCGCTCCAGCGGCGTGTTCAGTTTTGGGTCTAACCTCTCCCAGGGGGAGAGGTCGCGCGAAATCGCGCCTCGGCGCGAAGAGCGCGGGTGGGGGGATCTCGATCGAGGCAGAAAAGATATTACGGTGCGGGCGCGCCGCCGCCCGAGATAGCCCCGAGATTGGCAAGGCCCTTGTCCATCTCGTCGCCCAGCATCTTCTTACCGTTCATCGCGATGCACATGGCCTTCTCGATAAAGTTCTGCTTGCCGCTCGTGCGCCAGGTGACCACCGTCTGCTCGCCCTGCGGCTTGAACGCGAACGTGGAGTTGCTGGTGTTCTCGAACGGCTTGGTGAAGTCGACCTTGATGTCGACGAGCTGGTCCGGCTGGCTGTCGACAATGACCATGCGGCCTTCACCGACCTTGTCGTTGCCCGACCACGCGAACGTCGCATCCTTGCCCGCGGCCGGACCCTCGAACGTCATTTTCGCGTTGGGATCGATCTTCGCCCACGGCGACCACGCGTCCCATTTCTTCAGCTCGTTGACCTGCGCGAACACCTTCGCTGGCGGTGCATTGATCGTCGCCTGCCGCTCGATGACGAGTTCGTCCGGCTGCATCGCCACATAAACGGCGAAGGCGCCGATGAGAATGATCAGTCCGATCAGGATTTTCCGCAGCATGCTTTCCTCCCGCGTTTATCGTTGCGGTCGAGGAGGACACGCCAATCGGGCGACATCGCGGCCCTGGCGCCGGTGAGCGCCGTTCTGCACTGAAACGCCTAGCGTACCCGCCGCGAGGTTGCGCGGTCCCAGGCATCCTGTTCCGCCTTCGTGCACCAGGGATTCCCGTAGTAGCCAAAGCGGCCATTGAATGGCGCGCAGTCCTTGACGACGGGCGCGGGCTGCCACGTCGGCGCGTTGCGCTTCTTGGCGGCTTCAGCAGGTGCGCCGTACACGGCGGCAGCGGCAACGATCAGGATCAAAAGCTTGGCGGGATGCATCGAAATCTCCATCTGCAGATCACTTCGGCCGGATCTGGCCGTCCCCCCGCACGACATACTTGAAGCTCGTCAGCTGCTCGACGCCGACCGGCCCGCGCGCGTGCAGCTTGCCCGTCGCGATACCGATCTCGCCGCCGAAACCGAACTCGCCGCCGTCCGCGAACTGCGTCGACGCATTGTGCAGCACGATGGCGCTGTCCACCTCGCGCATGAACCGCTCGGCCGTATCCGCGTTGGCCGTGATGATCGCGTCTGTGTGCTGCGTGCTGTGGCTGGCGATGTGCGCCATGGCGCCTTCGACGCCATCCACGACCTTCGCGGATATGATGGCTTCCAGATACTCCGTCGCCCAGTCGGCCTCGTTCGCCGCCGTAACGCGCTTATCCGCTTTCTGCGCGGCAGCGTCACCGCGTACTTCGCAGCCGTCATCCAGCAGTGCCGCAATCAGCGTCGGCATGAAGTTCGCCGGCGCCGCGCTGTCCACCAGCAGCGTCTCGGTCGCGCCGCACACGCCCGTGCGCCGCATCTTGGCGTTGACCAGCACCTTCACCGCCATGTCGAGGTCGGCATCCTTGTCGACGTACGTGTGGCACAGGCCTTCCAGATGCGCGAACACCGGCACGCGCGCCTCGTGCTGCACGCGCTCGACCAGGCTCTTGCCCCCGCGCGGCACAATCACATCGATGCTGCCGTCGAGGCCCGCAAGCATATGCCCGACCGCCGCGCGATCCGGCGTCGGTACGAGCTGGATCGCCGCCTCGGGCAACCCGGCGCCCTTGAGGCCCGAGACGAGCGCAGCATGAATCGCCAGCGCCGAGTGGAGGCTTTCCGATCCCGCGCGCAGGATCGCCGCGTTGCCGGCCTTCACCGCCAGCGCGCCCGCATCCGCCGTCACGTTCGGACGGCTCTCGAAAATGATCCCGATGACGCCGATCGGCACCCGCACCCGCTGAAACTTGAGGCCATTCGGACGCGTCCACTCCGCGAGAACGGTCCCTACCGGATCGGCAAGTTCGGCGATCTCGTCGACGCCCTGGGCCATCGCCTCGATCCGCGCCTCGTTCAGCATCAACCGGTCGATGAACGACGCCGGCCGCCCAGCCTCCCGTGCCGCAGCTAGATCCTTCGCGTTGGCCGCGAGGATCGCCGGCGCGCTGTCGCGCAATGCCTTGGCCGAGCCGTGCAGCGCCTCCGCCTTGGCGCCCGGGCTCGCGAGCGACAATTGATGCGCGGCCTCGCGTGCCCGCCGTCCGATGGCGAGCATCGCATCCTCGGTCGAAGTATCGATGCGCTCAGGCTTGTTCATGTGCTCGTGTTCCGGTGCAGGGCCATGTCGTCGCGATGGATCAGCTCATCGCAGCGCGATACCCCCAATATAGTGGCGATCTCCGAGCTTTTCTTGCCCATGATCTTTTCCGCATCGACGCGGGCGTACGAGACGAGCCCGCGCCCCAACTCCCGCCCGTCCGGAGCCCGGATAACCACAGCATCCCCGCGCTCGAACGCCCCCTCCACCCGCGAAACGCCGGCCGGCAGCAGGCTCTTCCCCGCCGCCAGCGCCGTCACAGCGCCGGCGTCCACATAGACGTAGCCCTTCGGCTCCAGCTGCCCCGCGATCCACCGCTTGCGCGCCGTGATCGGATCGGAATGCGCCAGGAACCAGGTGCAGGGCGCCCCCTCGCCGATCGACCGCAGCGGGTTCATCACCTTGCCGCTCGCGATCACCATGTGCGTGCCGCCGCCGAGCGCGATCTTGCCCGCCTCGACCTTCGTCTTCATGCCGCCCTTCGACAGCTCGGTGCCGACGTCGCCCGCCATCGCCTCGATCTCCGGCGTGATCGCGGTGACGATGTCCAGCCTCGAAGCATCCGCGTTGGCATTCGGCGGCGCGGTGTAGAGCCCGTCGATGTCCGACAGCAGCACCAGGCAATCGGCCGACACCATCGACGCAACGCGCGCCGACAGCCGGTCGTTGTCGCCGTAGCGGATCTCTGCCGTCGCCACCGTGTCGTTCTCGTTGACCACCGGCACCGCCTTCAGGTCCAGCAGCGTCTCGATCGTATGGCGCGCGTTGAGGTAGCGCGTGCGCTCTTCCGTATCGCCGAGCGTCAGCAGGATCTGCGCCGCAACGAGCCCGCGTGCCCCGAACATCTCCTGATAGGCATGTGCAAGACTGATCTGGCCGACCGCCGCCGCGGCCTGGCTCTGCTCCAGCTCCAGCGGCCCCTTCGGCAGCTTCAGCGTGTGCCGCCCGAGAGCGATCGCCCCCGAAGATACCAGCACGACCTCCTTGCCCGCCTTGGTCAGCGCCGCGACGTCGTCGAGCAGCGATGCCAGCCACTCGGCCTTCAGCGTGCCGGTGGCCCGGTCGGTTAGCAGCGCCGAGCCGATCTTCACGACGATGCGGCGGGCCTGGGTCCACTCATCGCGCACAGCGCACGTCGGGGCGATTTTTGCTTCAGTCGTCATGGTTTGCACTTCGGCGCCGGCTTGCGGACGGATTATCGGTAAGGGTTCAAGGCACGCCTGATAGCCCAGCCGCGCCAAAAGCGGTAGCCTCGGCACAAAAACGAGGGGTCGAATGGCCCCGAGCGCGGCACAGGCAATCAATAAAGCTGCCCCGGCGAGGGGCGGCGCAACTACGCTCGGGGAGGTCCAATGCAGGAACTTCGGCGCTCGTTCGCCTTCGCGTGCCTTGCTTTCGCATCCATTTGCACGATTCCGGCAGTCGGCTCATGGGCTGGCAGCGTTGCCCCGCCAGCCGGACCACCCGCCAACGTCGTCCTGAAGGGCCACGACGCCGATCTCGCCGGCGCCGAGTTCAGCCCTGACGGCACCAAGGTCATCACCGCCTCCAGCGACCATACCGCACGCATCTGGGACGTGAAGACCGGCGCAACGCTGGCGACGCTCGCCGGCCATAAAGAGGGCGTCCGCAGCGCCGCCTTCAGCCCCGACGGCACCCGCGTCGTCACCGCTTCGCGCGACGGCAGCGCCAAGATCTGGGACGCGAACACGGGCGCGCTGATCAACACGCTGTCCGGTCACGGCGAAATGCTGGAGTACGCCGCCTTCAGCGCCGACGGCACTGAGCTCGTCACCGCCTCGCGCGACGAGAAGGCGACGGTCTGGGACGCTAAGTCGGGTGCGGCCATCACCGACCTCGTCGGCCACACCAGCCCCGTCATGCGCGCCGCGTTCAGCGCCGACGGCAAACGCGTCATCACCGCCTCGAGCGACAGGACGGCGCGCATCTGGGATGCGGCCGACGGCAAGGCGCTGGCGGTTTTGACCGGCCACACCGGCATGGTCCTAGGCGCCGCCCTGAGCCCCGATGGCAAGCTCGCCGCGACCGCCGGCAGCGACAAGAGTGCCAGATTGTGGAACGCCGAAACGGGCGCGGCCGTCACGCCGCTTGCAGGCCATATCCGCGCAGTGACGCAGGTCTACTTCAGTTCCGACGGCGCCCGCGTCCTGACTGCTTCGCAGGACAAGACCGCGCGCATCTGGGACGCCAAGACGGGCGCTCTCCTGACGACGCTCGAAGGCCCTACTCGCGCTGTCGCCAGCGCCCAGTTCAGCGCCGACGGCAAGCGGGTCGTGACCTCTTCGCACGACAAGACGGCCCGCGTCTGGGATGCAGCAACGGGAGCGCTGCTAGCCACGCTGCCGACCGACGGCAGCGAGGGCCAGTCGATCGCCATCAGTCGCGACGGCACCCACATCGTGGTTGCCTGCTACGACGGAGCCGCGCGCATATGGGACATCTCCGGTTATCAACCGAAGTGAGAGAGCCTGAGTGACCGAAGTCATCCACATCTACGAGGCCAACGCCGCCGCGTTCGATCGCGACCGCGGGCGGCAGCTCATGGAGAAGAAGTACCTCGATGTGCTGCTGACGCACCTCACACCGGAAGCCAGGCGCGTGCTCGATGTCGGCTGCGGCACCGGCGAGCCAATCGCGCGCTATCTGATCGACAAAAACTGCCAGCTGACCGGCGTCGATGCCGCGTCGGCGATGATATCGATATGCGCGGATCGTTTCCCGGCGATGACTTGGTTTGTCCGCGATATGCGCAGCCTCGCTTTGGGTCAGCGCTTCGACGCCATCGTCGCGTGGGACAGCTTCTTCCACCTCACCGGCGATGCGCAGCGTGAAATGTTTGCGGTCTTTCGCGAGCACGCGGCACCGCGTGCGCTATTGCTCTTCACTTCCGGCCCGTTAGACGGCGTGGCGATGGGCGAGATTTATGGCCAGCCGCTCTATCATGCCAGCCTTGCCCCGGACGAGTACCGCGCGCTGCTCGACGCCAACGGCTTCGACGTGCTGATCCACACCGTGATTGACCCCGACTGCGGCCACCACACCGTCTGGCTGGCGCAATCCCGCTAGTCCGCGGCGCGGCGCACTTCGAGAGCGAGAAGCGTCAGGCTGACTCCCTGCAGCAGCAGCGCGGCGCCCACGATGGTGCCAAGTGTCCAGCCGGCCGACGAAGGCAGGTCGAACAGGATCAGCAGGCCGGCAACGATCGAAATGACCGCCGAGAGGACGAGCCACCGGCGGCTGGCGGCATCGCCGACACCGCCGCCGACCATCAGCGACGTGATGCCCTGTGCAACCAGCGTCACGGCGATGATCATCGTCAGCGAGACGAGTCCGAGCGTCGGATAGAGGAAGATCATGATGCCGCCGACGATGAAGATCGCACCGCCGAGAATCTGCCAGCCCGCGTGGCTCCAGTCGCCGGCGCGCACGCCGTGCATGAGCTGGATGACACCGGCGGCGACCATTGCCGCGGCGATCCAGATCTCGGTCGTCAGTGAGGCCGTGACGACGCCCATCGGCGTCGTGAGAATGAGAAACCCGAACAGCACCAGCACGATGCCGAGGGCGAGCAGCCAGCCCCAGCTCTGATGCAGCTTCGAGCGCAGTCCCTTGGTCTCGGTCATCGGCGGCCTCGCGCAGAGCGTTTCTGCCGCCGGACTAGCACGCCATCTGCCTATTTTTTGCTAACCCGATATGGCGAGAGCCGCGCCGGACCGCCTCAGCGTGTCGCCACCGCGGCCTGGGCGTGGCGCGCGGCAATGAACGCCGCAGCGTCGGCCGCCGCAAGCGGCCGCGAGAACAGGTAGCCCTGCAACTGGTGGCATCCCGCCGCCTGCAGCCAGCGCCGCTGTTGCTCGGTCTCGACCCCTTCCGCGGTGATCGTCAGATCGAGATCCTGCCCCAGCCGGATGATCGATGCGAGCACGACCGAGCTGCCCATCGGGTCGCCCGCGCCGTCGATGAAGCTGCGGTCGATCTTGAGCTTGTCGAAGCCGAGCCGGCGCAGGTACTGCAAGCTCGAATAGCCGGTGCCGAAATCGTCGAGCGCGACGCGCACGCCGAGCGCCTGAAGCCCGCGCATCTGCTCGTTGGCGCGCTTCTCGTCGGTAAGCAGCACGCTTTCGGTGATCTCGATCTCGAGCCATCCAGGCGGAAAACGCGTGGCATCGAGCGCGTCGCGCACGACTTCGACGATATCGCCGTGATGGATCTGCGTTGCCGACGCGTTGACCGCAACGGAGACGCCGGGCCATGCCCTGCTGTCGGCAATGGCTCGTCTCAGCACCAGCTCGCCGATGTTCTGGATAAGGCCGGTTTCCTCCGCCAGCGGGATGAAGATTTCGGGCGAGATGACGCCGAGATCTGGATCCGTCCACCGCGCCAGCGCTTCGACGGCAAGTACGCGTCTACCGCTCGGGTCCATGAGCGGCTGGTAAAGAACATCGATGGTCCCATCGGCCACCGCCGCGCGCAATGCCGTCTCCAGCATGAGGCGGTAGGTAACCTCCGCATCCATCTCCGGCGCGAATCCGACGGCGATGGCCTCGGCATCTTCCTTGGCCTTGCCGACGGCGAGTTCGGCGCGCCGCATCAGCTCATCGCCGGTATCCCCGTCGCGCAGACCCATGGCGTAGCCGACGGACACCGCGATGAAGACGCGCGTGCCGCCGTCGAGATCGAAAGGATCGGCCAGGGCGGCGATGATGTCGTTGGCGAGTTCGTTCCCCGCCGGCGCATCGTGCCGCGGTGCCAGCATCACGAAGCTGTCTCCGTCCGGCCGGGCGACGATGCCGCCTTCCGGCGTTAGTCCCTGCAGGCGTCGCGCGCAACCCTTGAGCACGGCATCGCCGACCGCGGTGCCGAACGCGTCGTTGATCGCCTTGAAGTGATCGATGTCGATCGACAGCACGGCGAGAGGCGATTTCTCTTCATCGGCCTGGGTGATGAATTGATGAAACCGCTCACGCAGTGCAACGCGGTTCGGCAGGTCCGTCAGCGGGTCGGTGCGCGCCGCATGCGTCGCCTGCTGTTCACTTTCCACGATGCGCTTGACCTGCCGGTGCCCCCATTTGATCAGCAGGTACGTCAGCGCCAGTATGGGCAGTAGCGCGAGGAGCAGCCCAGGTGCGGCGCGGCGCATGAATTCCATGCCTGGGCGATCGGAACGCCATTCGAGCGTTCCGACTGTGACATCTCCGAATGTCTTGACGACTTCCGTGTCGTAGCCCGACGTCGCAGGCCCGGCGATCCACTGCAGGTCGCCGAACCCGAAGTTGGTGCCGATCTGCGTGATGAACTCTCTGTCGAGCACCTGCACCGCGACGAGGAGGTAAGGTTTCGCCTCGAGTGTATCGGGTGGCGTGTGGTCGGGAACGATGGTCGAGATGACCACCGTGGCCGGACGTCCCTCGATCTCGCGCACGTCGACCACCGCCCGATGAGGGGCGACAAGACCGTTCCCGAGCATGATTTCGGTATTGAGCACATTGTCGGGCGGCAGTTTCGCATCGCGGTTGCGGGCCGCAGCGACGAGGTCCGTCAGGCCGGGTGCGATCTCGCTGAAGCTGTGCTCGCGGTCGGCGTCGTCGGCGACGAAGCCGAATACGGGCTTGTCGTCGCTCGAAAGCACGTACACGCGGTCATAGCCGAGCAGCTGTTTGAGGTACTTGCCGTAGAACCTGTGCATCCACGCCACGTTGTGGGCATGGACGTTCTCATAGCCCTCGTTCCAGACCGACTGCACCCGCAGTTCGCGCGCCAGCGCCAGACCATGCTGGTCGATCGCCTGCTCGATGGTCGCGCGCTGCCGGTCCAGCGCGATCCGGTCGACCTCGCGTGCGCCGATTGCCATGGACGCCACGACGACGCCGACCGCCGCTGCCGCTAGGGCAACGATCGGCAACGTCACAAACGACGTGTTGGGCCTTTTTTGCAAACCGGTTCATCCACCTGAAGCAGACTTCCTATGTAGTTCGGAAAGTCGACTGAGGCGCTGAACAGCCAGTAATTTCCGATAAATCTTACGTTCTCGGTCACCCGGCCCTTAACACCGCGATCCCAAACGGGACAATTGCAGTCAAATTGGCGGCAAGGTGCGACTAAGGGCGCCAGGGCCCTTTTGGCTCGGCGTCCGACTCATCGTCTTGATGCGGCCGATCCATTTCACGGATCAGAGCAAACAGGCATTCGCGCACGCCCTCGCCTGAGACCGCCGACAGGACCAGCGGCTTCTTGCGAGCGGCCTTTTTCAGCGCCTCGGCGCGCTCCTTCACTGTCGCCTCGTCGAGCGCGTCACACTTCGACAGCGCGACGATCTCCTTCTTCTTGTCGAGACCGCCGCCGTACGCCTTGAGCTCGCGCCGCACCGTGCGATACGCCTCGCCCACGTCCTCCTCGGTGCCATCGACGAGGTGCAACAGAACCTTGGTCCGCTCCACGTGCCCGAGGAAGCGTGTACCGATGCCCGCTCCCTCGCTTGCGCCTTCGATCAGTCCGGGAATGTCGGCGAGCACGAAGTCCTTATCTCCGGCAATCACCACGCCGAGGTTCGGATGCAGCGTCGTGAACGGATACGCGGCGATTTTCGGCTTCGCCGCACTGACCGCCGCAAGGAACGTCGACTTGCCGGCGTTCGGCATTCCGATGATGCCGGCGTCGGCGATCAGCTTCAGCCGTAGCCAGATCGTCAGCTCCTCGCCGGCGAGACCTGGATTGACGCGACGCGGAGCCTGGTTCGTCGAGCTCTTGAAGTGCGCGTTGCCGAAGCCCCCGTTGCCGCCCTTCGCGAGCAGCGCCCGGTCGCCGGGCTTTTCGAGGTCGGCCAGCAGCGTCTCCTCGTCTTCCGCGAGGATCTGCGTCCCCGGCGGCACCTTGAGGATACAGTCGTCCCCGTTCGCCCCCGCCCGGTTCCGCCCCGCGCCGTTGCCCCCCCGCTTGGCCTTGAAATGCTGCTGGTAGCGGTAGTCTATGAGCGTGTTGAGGTTATCCACGCACTCCGCCCACACGTCCCCGCCCTTGCCCCCGTCCCCCCCGTCCGGCCCCCCAAATTCGATGAACTTCTCGCGCCGGAAGCTCAAGCTGCCGTCGCCGCCCGCGCCGGAAGCGATGTAGATCTTTGCCTGGTCGAGAAACTTCATCGCTTGCTACTCCGCCACAGGCGCCCGAGCAGCGGACGCCGGCGCGCGTACCTTATCGTTGCAACTTCGCTCTTGCGCGCCTCGCACCATTGCGCGTCGCTGCCGACCCGGCGAAAGCCGAGCTTTCTGATGACACGCGCCGAGGCTGAATTATCTATGAAGTGGCCGCACGTGAGGCGCTGAAATCCGGCTTCGCCGAAGCAATGCTCCACCAGCGCCTTCGCCGCTTCGGTAGCATATCCGTTGCCCCACCACGGCTTCCCGATCCAGTAGCCGATCTCCGCCTGCTCGCGGTCGCGCTGGATATAGCCCACCGCGCCGATCAGTTCGCCGTTGTGCTCCACCGCCCGCACGAACTCGTCGCTGCCGATCGAGGCGATCCACTGGTCGGCATCGACGAGTGAATACGGGTGCGGGATACGTGCCGTCATGCGCGCGATGTCCCAGTCGCCGGCAAGCACGGAAATGCGGCTTGCATCGCGCGGATCGATGAGGCGGTAGGTCAGTCGTGGCGAGCGCATTGGCCCCGCGTGCCCGGTTCGTGACGGCGAAATGAAGTCTGCCGTATGCCATGAAAAAGGGGCCAAGAAAAAAGGGGGATGCCGCGACATCCCCCTTATAATTCCTGAAGCCGGGCGGAGGAGCTTATTCGGCCTTCGCAGCCTCACCCTCGCGCACCGAAACGTAGACCCGTCCGTTGCGCTTGGTGTTGAACTCGACCGCACCCTCGACAACCGCGAAGATGGTATGGTCCGTGCCCATGCCGACGCCCGTACCCGGGTGCCACTGGGTGCCGCGCTGGCGCACCAGAATGTTGCCCGGGATGACCTTCTCGCCGCCGAAGCGCTTCACGCCGAGGCGCTTTGAGTGCGAGTCGCGGCCGTTCTTAGTCGAGCCGCCTGCTTTCTTTTGTGCCATTTCTCAGTACCTCGATTTGTGCAGGGCAGCCGATTAGGCGCCGACGATGCTCTTGATGCGAACCTTGATCAGGTCCTGGCGATGACCGCGCTTGCGGCGCGAATTCTTGCGGCGGCGCTTCTTGAAGGCGATGACCTTCGGGCCGCGGGTCGCCTCGACGAACTCACCGACGACCTTTGCGCCGGAGACGAGCGGGCTACCGAATTTGGGGCTGTCGCCGCCGATCATCAGGACTTCGGCGAACTCGATCTTGGAGCCGGCTTCACCGGCGAGCTTTTCGATGGTGATGACGTCGTCAGCAGCGACACGGTACTGCTTGCCGCCCGTCTTAATGACAGCGTACATTGAGAATCCTCAATTGTTTCCGCGCCCTATGGCGCCGCAGACAAGCTGCGGACTTCTAGAGGATCGCCTCAGTAAAGGGCGAACAGGCCTCGGGCAGCGCGTTGCGCGCCCCCGTTGAATGGGGCGCGAGAAGGCGGGTTTATCGTTGAAGCCCTGCAGATTGTCAATCCGCCCGGGTAGTTTCCCGGTCGGGAAGCAAAGGATCTCTACCAAGGCCAAGGTGTGCGGGGCACAGACAACCGATAGCGTAGGCTTCCAGTAAGGCTCGGTGGCGACGCCTTCGACGACGAGACAGCGAAATGAGTGTCTGTCGCGCAGGCGAGCACCGTCTCCGTTTAGGTACGACACCGCGAACGAGGATTTTCCCCGGAGGTGGTTTCGCAGCCGCTGCTGTATTCCTTTGCGAGCCCGGGGCGTCCTAACCCACATGTAATACGGTGCCGGCAGGGTCGTAGATTATGTACACTCCTCGATCGCTTGGACAGTCGAGCGGCCTATGTGGAGGAGGGAAGGTCCTGAGCGGCGCGCCCACAAGATCTCTAAAGAGGTTCTCAATTAGGGCTGCTTCAGCACTCATGCGAAAGCTCCGTGTGTTGGCATCTACAGGCATCTCGTGCATACCCTAGAATCTATCCCGGTCCTCGACACCGGTCCCGCGTTCCCGTTGGAGACGCTGGAGCGCGAGCCCGCCCGCGCCGAAGCCCTGATCGACGGTGCCACGCGCGGCGTTCCGCGCGCTGCTCTCAAAGCTCTCGACGCAGTGTCCCGTCGCTGGCTTGCCAAGCAGGATAGCGTCCACTTGGACGAGATCGACGCTATCGCCGAGCGGCTCGGTCGCCCGGGCGCCTACTTCCTTTCCGTCAACTACGAGTGGGGCTGCACGTGCCGTGTCGCGCCTTCACCAGACGGCAACTCCGCGCGCCTCGTGCGCGTGCTCGATTGGATCACGCACGGCCTCGGCCGCTACGTCATCGCCGCGCGTGTCGCCGGCAGCGCCGGAACCTTCGTGACGCTCACCTGGCCCGGTTACACCGGCATGCTGCAGGGTATGGCGCCGGGTCGCTTCTCCGCCGCCCTCAATCAGGCCCCGATGCGCCCGCGCGTTGGCAACTATCACCTGGACTGGGCGATCAATCGCCGACGCGTCTGGAACATGACGCACGTGACGCCGGCGCATCTCTTACGCGAAGTGTTTGAGACGGCCACCTCTTTCGCCGAGGCAAAGCGCATGCTCTCTGTGCGACCGATCTCGACGCCCGGCATCTTCTCGCTCGCAGGTCTAAAGCCGAACGAGACCGCCGTGATCGAGCGCACCGAGACCGAGGCCCACGTGCACGACGGCGCCAACACCGTTGCCAATCACTGGCAGGCACCTGGATGGCGCGGGCACGCGCGCGGCCTCGACAGTTCGGGCCGTGCCTGCCAGATGAATTCCGCCCCGACCGAGTTCGATCCGAGCTTTCCCTGGTTGACGCGGCCGATCCTCAACTGGAACACCCGCCTCGCCATGGTTGCCGACGCGTCCGAGGGGCGGATCATGGCGCGCGGCTACGAGGTCTCGGGCCACACCGCGGCACCTGCGACGACGCCGCTCGACCTCACGGCCTGACACGCTCTTCTGTCATCCCGGAAGCGGCGAGCGCCAGCAAGCCGGCATCCGGGAACCAGCAGAAGCGGGCGAAGCTCCAAAGAGCCTACGGCGCTCCTTGCGCTGGATCCCGGGTCTTCGCTCGGCCCTGCGAAGCACGGCTCCGCCATGCCGCTCGCTCGCCCGGGATGACAAGTGCGGCGCTATCGACCCAGCACCTCCTTCGTCACGTCGAGCGCATGCGTGATCTCATCCGGCGTGAATTCGCACGTCATGAAGAAGCGCAACCGCGCCGCGTTCACCGGCACGCCGGGCGACATGATCAGCGAGGCGTTGATGCCGCGCTCGAGCACCTGCGAGACGGCCTTCGCCGCCCGCGTCGTGGCGCCCACCATCACCGGCAGCATGCCGATGCCCGCTGAGCGCCCCGTATCGAGACCGCGTGCCTTGGCTTCGCGCAGGAACAGCGCGCCGTTGGCGTGCAGCCTTGCCACGCGATGCGGCTCGCGCTTGATGACCCGCAGAGCCGCGAGCGCCGCTGCCGTCATCGTCGGCGGCAGGCCGACCGAGAACACGAAGCCCGGCGCCGAGTAGCGCAGCGCGTCGATGAGGTCGGTGTTGCCGGCGATGTAGCCGCCGCACGAGGCATAGGCCTTGCTAAGCGTGCCCATCCAGATGTCGACCTTGTCGCCGGGAACGCCGCAGTGCTCGGCGAGGCCCGCGCCGGTCTTGCCCAGCACGCCGCAACCATGCGCGTCGTCTACCATCAGCCAGGCGCCGTAGCGGTCCTTCAACTCGACGACGCGTGCAAGATCGGGGATGTCGCCTTCTGTCGAGTAGAGACCCTCGATGACGACCAGCGCGTTTTTGTACTTCGTGCGCTCCTCGCGCAGGATCGTCTCCAGCATGTCGAGGCGGTTGTGCTTGAACGTCATCGTCGTTGCACCTGATAGGCGCATGCCGACCACGGCGCTGTTGTGCACGAACTCGTCGTGAACGATGAGATCATCCGCGGTCATGATGGTGCCGATGGTCGATACGTTGGCCGCGTGCCCGCTGACGAATACCAGCGCGTCCTCGACGCCGATCGTCTGCGCGATCTCATTCTCCAGCTCGCGATGCAGAGGCGTGTCGCCCGAAACCATGCGGCTGGCAGATATCGAAGTGCCGTAGGTGTCGATCGCGTCCTTGGCGGCGGCTATCAGATCCGGATGCTGGCTGAGGCCGAGATAGTCGCACCAGGCGAAGTTGAGCACCGGCTTGCCATCGATCAGCGTGCGCCGGCCCTGCATGCCCTCCGTCGAGCGGAAGAACGGGTTCTTGATCCCGAGCAGTGCTCCGAGATTCTGGTGATGCTTGATCGCCTTGTATTCCGGCAGCGACGTGAACGGACTGGCGACCAGGTCGCGGTCGAGCTTCGCGCGCAGTTTGTTCAGCGCCTGAGGCATGATGTTCATGGCAAGTTACTCCTCGCTAGCGCGACGCGAACGGCTCGCGCACCTGTTGGATCAGAATCTGGAATAGACACCGAGGTGGAAATCGAACCCGCCGGCGTCTTCGATCGCTGGCGATGC